>JACSSB010000065.1 GCA_014879435.1 Phycisphaerales bacterium | reverse complement strand
TTCTCGCATGAAGTGCTTGACCATTCGATCCTCCAGGGAATGAAAACTGATCACCGCCAGACGGCCACCGGGCGCCAGCGCACACACCGTCTGCGACAACATCTGTCGCAACTCGCGCAACTCGTCGTTGACCGCGATTCGAATGGCCTGAAAAGTGCGGGTAGCAGGATGCTTACCAGGTTCGCGGGTCGGTACCGCCGCCGTCACGATGGTGGCCAGTTGTTTGGTGGTGGTGATCGGTGCCTGCCGACGTGCAGCAGCAATGGCACGTGCCACACGTCGATGAAAGCGCTCCTCACCGTATTCCGCCAGCACTCGTGCCAGCTCAGCCTCTTCAATCTGGTCTAACCATTCGGCCGCGCTGATCCCATCAGCCGGGTCCATACGCATGTCCAGCGGACCATCTTGAGCGAAGCTGAAACCGCGCATCGGGTCGTCTAGCTGCGGCGACGACACTCCCAAATCCAGCAAAATACCGTCCACTCGACCGGACCATCCTTGCTTGGCAATCCACTCGGCCAACCGACTGAATGGGGTCTGCGCAAAGATGAAACGGGAATCGCCATCAAAACGCTTGGCTGCCTGCTGTGCCGCCGGATCTCGATCCAATGCTAACAATCGCCCTTCCGGCCCAAGCGCTGCCAACAACGCCGCTGTGTGTCCACCTCGACCGAAGGTGGCATCGACATAGCGACCGGACGGACAAAGATTCAGAGCAGTCAGCGCCTCGGCCAACAACACCGGCCGATGTTGCAAAAGAGTGACTCCCATCATGCGTTAAAATGCCAATGTATCCAGGTCGGGCAATGGTTCACCATGCTGATCCTGATCTTCTGCCAACAAGGATTCGCGCCACGCGTACCAGCCTTGCTCGCTCCAGATTTCGAATTTGTTTCCTTGCCCTACCAACACCACGCGTTTCTCTAAATTCGCGAACTCACGCAAGGGCGCTGGTAACAAAATTCGGCCACTCGCATCAAGACAACAATCCTCGGCATGACCTAACAGCAATCGCTTGAGCGCCCTGGCTCGCGAATTGGTGCTGGAAAGCTGGATCAGCTTTCGCTCAATCTCTTCCCAAACTGGGAGCGGATACAGCAACAGGCAACGGTCGCGATCAATGGTC
The DNA here is from genome assembly GCA_014879435.1 of Phycisphaerales bacterium. Lineage (GTDB taxonomy): Bacteria > Pseudomonadota > Gammaproteobacteria > Competibacterales > Competibacteraceae > Competibacter. The sequence goes on along the minus strand of JACSSB010000065.1, from coordinate 2,709 downwards.
AGTACTAATTGCCCATTTCCCTCATCCAGCAAATGCTGGCGATACTTGGCGGGCAACGACAATCGCCCTTTGCCATCCAGTGATAACGGATTGATGCCACGGAACAACGTTGTACTCCTGAGGCCAAATCAACCCCTATGCCCCACTTTTTCCCACTTTTCGCCACTAAACTATAGGAAGGTCACGCTATCGCTGTCAAGAAAAGCTAACGCTTAGCTTTATCTAAAAATTGTTTAAAAATACAATGTTATGATTTATGGCGAATAATTTATTTATTAAAACTGGCTTGAGAGGGGCGTTTGGCAATCCTTTGGACAGAATGAACAGTACGGTACGCTACGCATCTTGTTAAAGCCGCAACAAGCAGGTACTTTCCGTTTTTCCGCTCATTTCATCGAACGATCATTAGCCCCGAACATGCCAAATCACGATAGTTCGCCGCATTTTTTCCAGAAATTTATCGGCCCGCAGCCAATCCATCTGCTGTGCGAAGACAGCACACCGATGCACGACAAACTACGCGACTACCATCGCCATGGTTTCGGTTCCTTCAGCATCGCTATGCTGTTCATGGCTGTTACTCCTATCTCTTTCACTACTCGCCACTGATCCATGCGCGTTTTGTTCGATCTCTTTTTGGATATCTGCCTGTTCCGCAAGGGGCCGCAGAACGTACCAGCCTCCACAGCGCTGCTGAAAATATGCTTGCTGGCTTATGCAGCATCTGGCCTGTTGGTTTTGGTGCTGAGCACGCCGCTCCAAGTGGCTTTGTTGCAAATATTGCTAGATCTGGTACTGCTGGCAGGCTTGCTCTACCTCGCGTTGATCTTGCACCAACATTCTGCGCGCTTTGAACAGACCCTGACCGCCATCACCGGTTCTGGGACGCTTATGAGTCTGCTGGCACTACCGCTCACCGCCTGGATCGTGCATCAGGGGCCGCAAGGCGACAGCGAATTTCCCTGGCTGCTGATACTGGCATTAATGGCTTGGGGTATCGCCATCATGACTCATATCCTGCGTCAAGCTTTCGACACTCCGGTTTGGGTCAGCGCGCTCTACGCTTTGGGTTATACCTTTCTATCCTTGACGCTCACCGGTTGGATCGGCTAGAGCGCTCCTTCAACCCGCGCTGTCCTGGCTCATCATTGAGTTGGACGGGGAGATTCCCGCATGCACATTCATATTCTCGGTATCTGTGGCACGTTCATGGCGGGCGTTGCCCTGCTGGCTCGTGCGGCAGGGCATACTGTATCCGGCTGCGATGCTGGCGTTTATCCGCCAATGAGCACCCAACTGGCCGAGGCGGGCATCGCACTGCGGGAAGGCTACGATCCAAGTCAGCTTGCCGAATTTCAACCAGATATGATCGTGGTCGGAAATGTCATGAGTCGCGGCCGCCCGATCATCGAAGAGATGCTCAATCGCAATTTAGCCTATGCTTCAGGACCGGCCTGGCTGGCCGATCATGTATTGCGTGATCGGCATGTGCTGGCGGTGGCAGGTACCCATGGAAAAACCTCTACCAGCAGCCTACTCGCCTGGATATTGGAATACGCCGGGCGGGAACCCGGCTTTTTGATTGGTGGTATTCCAGCCAACTTCGGCCAGTCGGCCCGCTTAGGAACAACACCGCTTTTTGTGGTGGAGGCCGATGAGTACGACACCGCATTTTTCGATAAGCGCTCCAAGTTCGTGCACTATCGGCCACGCACGCTGATTCTCAATAACCTGGAATTCGACCACGCCGACATCTTCCCTGATCTGGCAGCGATTCAGCGCCAGTTCCATCATCTGCTACGGACTGTGCCGGGCAACGGACTGATCGTCACCAATGGCCAAGATCCGAATCTAGCCGAGGTACTGAACATGGGATGTTGGACGCCAGTGGAACGTTTCGGAATCGGCGACTGGGAAGCGCGCACTCTCACTCCAGAAGGCAGTGCTTTCGAGGTTTATCACCAGGGATCGCTGCAAGGCCGGGCGGAATGGACGCAACTGGGAGCGCATAACGTACAAAATGCCCTCGCCGCCCTCGCCGCCGCCCGACACGTCGGCATACCGGTGACCGAAGCCATCGCTGCACTGGCGGGTTTTCAGGGAGTCAAACGCCGACTGGAAGCGCGCGGTACAGTTAACGGAGTCACGGTTTACGACGATTTCGCCCACCACCCCACCGCAATTGCGACGACGCTAGCCGGACTGCGCGCTCGGGTTGGCGACCAACCGATCATCGCCGTGCTGGAACCACGATCCAACACCATGAAGTTGGGGGTATTCAAAGATAGCCTAGCACCGGCTCTGGCCTTAGCCGACCGAGTGGTGCTGTATCAAGCGCCGGATCTGGGTTGGGATCTCGGTGCAGTCGTGACGGCGCTTGGCGCACGCGGACAGGTGTGCCATTCGCTGGAAGATACCCTGGCTGCTATTCACGCCCAAGCCCAACCCGGTACCCAGGTACTGATCATGAGTAATGGCGGCTTTGGGGGAATTCACGAGCGACTGCTTCAAGCCCTCAATACAACATCTGCCCCACATTGATACCGTGACTGCATCCCGCCCCATCATTCTTGGCATGACCGGCGCATCTGGGGCCGACTACGGATTGCGCCTGCTGCAATGTCTGCTGGACGCCGGGCAACCTGTATTCATGCTACTGACCAAGGCGGCTCGGATCGTGATCCACATGGAAACCGATCTGCGCCTGCC
>JACSSB010000066.1 GCA_014879435.1 Phycisphaerales bacterium | reverse complement strand
CGCTACTGATTCAAGGCCAAGCCACAACGTGATGGATCTCGGCGAAATTCAAAGGAATCGATCCTAGCAACACAGCATCTCTCACCCAATTATTGGGAGAGGTCTACTTGACTCGTATTACGCAAAGTAGTCATAACCAGCCGTTGAAACGGGAAGGCAGAAACAGGTCGCGTAAGCGCTGTACCCGATAGGTCCGCGACAGCAGATAAACCAGTGTGACCACGTTGCCAAGCAGTAACAGCGCGATGATCCAGGCTGCCGCCCGTGGTGGGCTGGGCTCCACCAGCGCCAGCCAGACCGCGATAAACAGCAGGCCAATACCCAGATCGAGTAGCACAACCACCCCCCACGGATTGGCGGCAATAGCGTGTAGGCTCGCCAGCACGCCACTATGGCTACCAGCGATCAGGATGGTGGCCACCAGTAGGCCAAGTAGAATTCCGCAGACGATGACAGTGGTACGCAGCATGATGACTCCAGAACCTTTGCGGCGGGAACCTGTTCAATCAAGACCACGCGGGCGGCGGGAAGTGCATTTATTCACCCTCAAGAAAACGTCTAGCGAAACCAACTGATCACCCCATTACCCAAAAAGGAGTATCCCCATGCGCCCCACCGCGCTTGATTTGATGGAACGGGGTTATATTCCCGACTGGTTAGCCCGAATCGGTATCCGCCGCCGGCTCGCTCACTGTCTACACGCCGGGGATGGGTTCGCCCCACAAGCTGCTGATGTCGAGACAGACTTGCTCGCGGCCATGCGGAGCAGTCTTCTCGCCTCACATACGGCGGCAACCTACCCGCAACGCGAGGAACCCTCCATCCATTTTTTTCAGCGCGTATTGGGGCCGCGCCTGAAATACAGCGCTTGCTGGTGGCCCGCAGAGGTGAAAGATCTGGAAACTGCCGAGGCGGCAATGCTGGCCTTGAGTTGCGAGCGGGCCGAGTTAGGGTTCGATCAGGATATCCTTGAACTCGACTGTGGTTGGGGTGCGCTGACGCTGTGGATGGCAGAATTCTATCCCGACTCGCGGATCATAGCGGTGGCCAACACTCGCTCGCAGCAGGCGTTTATCGCAGCGCGCTGCCAGGAACGGGGGTTCAACAACGTCCAAGTAATCACCGCCAACCTCAACGATTTCCATCCAGATCGCTATTTTGATCGAGTGGTATCGATAGAATCATTCGAGCACGCGCACCATGATCGAGAATGGATAGCACTTATTCACCGCTGGTTGAAACCGGGCGGTAAGCTGTTCATGCACAGGCGCAGTCACCCGCATCCAACCGACCCGTGCAAGACCGAGCAGGACTCCATGCGATTGGAAGCAACTTGGCATTTCAATGGCCACCATTACCAGTGTACCCTGGAGGCTTGGTTGGCCAATTTGGATCGGGAACGAGACGAGATCATGCGCCTGTTCCAAGAAAACGATGACACCCATCAGGCTAAGCGCTGGTTCCAACGTTGGCGGATATTGTTCATGGCCTACGCCGAGTTATTTGGCTATCGCGACGGCGAGATAGGGGGCATATCGCACTACCGTTTCAGCAAATCACCTTAATGAGTGTCTTGTATGATTATAATTTCAGGCTGATATTAAATCTTTCCTGCTTTCGCCAATGCAACCCGTTTGGGGAAATACCACTGCAATACTTTTCTAAATTTATCAGACGACGGGCGCGCCCAGTTGCGCATCAGCTCAGAGCCAAATGAAATAGCGGTTACGGGTTGCGCACCGGCTTGAATCATGCGTTCAAATGCCCGTTGGTGTGCAACTGGCGAGATGCCACCCACTGCATCTGCCACCGGATAAACCTCATAACCTTCAGCCAGCATATCCAGTGTAGGAAAGGTTAGGCACACTTCGGTCCACAAACCAGCGATAACTATTTTTTTGCGTCCGCTACTTTTAATCGCATTGCGAAACTCTTCATCTTCCCAAGAGTTAACACCAGTACGGTCGATTTCCTTTACGCCCGGTAACTCGTCCAAAATGATCTGTGCTGTACCCTCGTTGACTCCCATACCCACAGCCACAGTGGATACGATAACCGGGACATCATATGCCTTGGCAAGCTTACATAAGGCCACTACATTCAGATCAATCTCTTCCCGAGTGGATGAGGTAACCGTATGATACTGTTCCGGCTGATAGTCGATCAGCACTAGTATGCAATTTTCTGGCGTCAATAAATGATCAGTGGCCGGATCGCGAATCGGTTCGGGCTGTGTTTTAGGCATTTTAGTTCTCCTGGTTTATTAAGTAGTTGGTTTTAAAGAAGGTACTAATTTAGCAAATTTTAGCTTAATTTTTATCGACTCGAATCAGGATTTATTCTGCCAGTGCTCGCTCCAAAAACCGTAAAAAATCCGGGTGACTGGAGGATGCTAGATTAAAACGCAACCACGATGACGGTAATTGACCGGGGGAAAACAGGCTGCCCGGTGCCAATAACCACTGTTGTTCGTAAGCACGAGCGGCCAAGGCATGACTGTCACGACCCGCATCCAGCCAAGCGAATATACCGCCCTGTGGATTGGCGAAAACCCGTAAACCCAATTGCTCCAACTGACTCAACACCGGCTCGCGCCGCGCCGCTAAGCGCCTGCGCAAGCGTTCAACATGTTTGCGGTAATGCCCTTCCGCCAATACCTGATGCATCACCCGCTCACCTAACTCTGGAGTAGTCAGTGCCGCCAATAATTTGCGATCAGCCAGGGTTCGTACCAACTCCCGCTCCGCAGCGATGAACCCCACTCGTAGATTGGCAGCCACCGTCTTGGAAAAACTGCCGACATAGATCACTCGTCGCAATTGATCGAGCGCCGCCAACCGTACCGCTGGTGCCTCGCAAAAATCCGCGTAAATATCGTCCTCGACCAGCAGGACACCGTACTGTTCGGCTAGGCGCAACACCTGAAATGCTTTGGCCGAAGTCAGCGAGGTGCCAGTCGGGTTATGTAAAACCGAAGTCGTGACATACAACGGCGGTCGATGTTCCTGCAAGAGCTGTTCAAGCACCGCCAGATCCGGGCCATCATTCTGACGCGGTACACCGATGGGCTTGGCACCGAAGGCGGCGAACATCCCGAACATCAGAAACCAACCGGGATCATCCACCAAGACCGCATCGCCCGGACGTAAAAACTGGCGAGCGATCAGATCTAGCGCTTGGGTGATGCCCGCAGTGAGCATGATCTGCTCTGGCATAGCCGCGATTTCGATCTCGGCTAGCTTGATCTGCAATTGATTCCGTAGCGGCGCATACCCCAAAGCTTCGCCATAACCGAGTAGCGACACGATATCCCCACGTGCCGCCGCTCGCAGGCCACGTCCAAACAGCGCGCTGTCCAACCAATCTGGCGGTAATACCCCCGATCCAGGCATCCGTTCCGGCGGCAGATCCTGAAACATGGCCCGTACCAACCAGACCACATCGAGAATTGGTGGCGATGGATCGGCGATTGGTGATGCGCTCAAGGTGCCGCGCTCGCGGACATAGAACCCGGACCCGCGTCGCGACTCCAGATACCCCAGCGCCACCAGACGCTCATAGGCTTCGACCACAGTAAAGCGGGACACATCATATTGGTCGGCGCACTGCCGGATCGAAGGGAGGCGACTGCCGGGACGCAACAAACGCTGATCGATCCGGTGGCGTAGGCCGCCGACTAAACGTTCGACCAGCGTCATCCCCGCTTCACCGAACAGTCGCATCCGCGGCGATGGCTCCAGATCGGTGGATGCGTCTGCTTGACATCCTCCCCGCCGTAAACGCTTGTCATTACCCAAATCACCCACACTTATAAGGGAGGTAAGCGATGAGAGGGCTGGTGAAGGAATGG
>JACSSB010000358.1 GCA_014879435.1 Phycisphaerales bacterium | reverse complement strand
GCGACGATAGTACCGGCTACTTCCAAGCCAGGAATGTCGGAAGCACCGGGTGGGGGTGGATAACCGCCTTGGCGTTGCAGACAGTCGGGGCGGTTGATGCCAGCCGCTGCGACTTTGATCAAGACTTCACCGGGTGCAGGTTGAGGGAGCGGACGGCGACTGGAAATCAGTTTTTCGGGACCACCAGGCTCGGTGATTTCGATAACTGTCATCTGATCGGGTAGTTTCAGGGACATGGTGTTGTCTCGGTTTAGGCTGAAAGGATTGCCATGAAAGATGAGTGTGGATTCAAGAACACTTGGAGTCGCCGCAATTCAGACAGGTCAGGCATCCATCCAAGACGATGACTGCCCGAGTCTGGCATTTGCTGCAAAGAGTAGCTTCCGGTGGAAAGCCGCTGGTGCCGGTATCCTCAACCGCTTTCATGCTAGCTTCGTATTTGTTGCGATGCTCTTCGATCAACTGACGCTGGTATTGATCGGGGCCATCTTCCTTCAATAAACCGATTGAGCGCATGTGCGATTCGATTACATCACCGATTTCCGCGACTAAGGAAGGCATGTACTTGCCGCCTTTCTTAAAGTAGCCGCCCTTGGGATCGAATACCGAACGCATTTCTTCTACCAAGAAAGTACAGTCGCCACCCTTGCGGAATACCGCTGAGATAATGCGCGTCAGGGCAACGATCCATTGAAAGTGCTCCATCGCCTTGGAGTTGATGAAGATTTCGAAGGGATGTCGAACCTCGTGCTCGGTACCGGGATTGAGCACGATATCATTGATCGTGATGTAGAGCGCATGGTCCGATAATGGGGTCTTGACCTTATAGGTGGCGCCGGACAGCATCTCGGGCCGAGCTAGGCTCTCATGCATTTTCTGCACGATCTGGATTGGATCGCTTGCGGGCGCTGGTGACAAGTCGTCGGGTTTGACGACGCTGTAGGCGACGATTTTCTTGTCGATTTTAATGGTCATGGTATCCACCCTTTGAAACGAAGTAGCTTTTGAACCACCTATGAGTGATTCCCATGCAATTTCGAAGCCTCAAAATTTCCCGTAATACCCTTCCTTGATCGCATCAAACAGATTCGCTGCCGTGTGAATCTCACCGTCGTACTCAATTTCTTCGTTGCCCTTGACCTCGATTTCCGAGCCATCTTCCAACACAAATCGGTAGAGGGTGTTGGCCAGATCTTGCTCCTTGACCAGCACGCCTTGGAATGCTGCTGGGTTGAAGCGAAAGGTGGTGCAACCCTTCAGCCCTTGCTCGTAAGCGTAAAGATAGATGTCCTTGAAATCCTCGTAGGGAAAATCAGTAGGTACGTTTGCGGTCTTGGAGATGCTGGAATCGATCCATTTCTGAGCGGCGGCCTGAATATCTACATGCTGGCGCGGAGTCACATCGTCGGCAGTGATGAAATATTCTGGTAACTGTTCCTCAGCAGTTGTAGCGTCGGGGATGGCTCGTGGATTGATCAGATGCCGGTAGGCCAACAACTCGAACGAAAATACATCCACCTTTTCCTTGGATTTTTTGCCGGGGCGAATGATGTTGCGAGAGTAATGATGCGCGAAGCTGGGTTCGATGCCGTTACTGGCATTGTTGGCCAGCGACAGCGCGATAGTACCAGTGGGTGCGATTGATGTGTGGTGAGTGAAGCGGGCACCAATCTGGGCTAGATCTTCAACCAGTTCTGGTTCGATCTCGGCAATTTTTTGCATATAACGACTATAGCGGGTATGCAAAAGACGACCAGGGATCGAGTCGCCTTCTTTGAACCCATCACCAATCATTTCTGGACGTTTGCGCAGCATTTCGGTGGTAACGACGAAATCCTGTCCAAGAATGGGTGCCGGTCCTTTTTCTCGTGCCAGATCCAAAGCGACGCGCCATCCAGTCAGAACCATTTCGCGAGTGACTTTCTCGGTGAAGGCCAATGATTCTGGTGAACCATATTTCATTCGCAACATCGTCAGCGTAGAACCGAGTCCCAGATAACCCATGCCATGGCGGCGCTTGCTGAAGATTTCCTGGCGTTGCGATTCTAATGGCAAACCGTTGATTTCCACCACGTTATCCAGCATTCGGGTGAAGATAGCCACGACCTCGCGGTAGGTGTCCCAATCAAACCGGGCGCGGTCGGTAAAGGGATTCTGGACGAAAGGAGTCAGATTGAGAGAGCCGAGATTGCATGCTCCATAGGGAGGGAGCGGTTGTTCGCCGCAAGGATTCGTCGCCCTGATATTTTCGCAGAACCAGTTATTATTCATCTCATTGACTTCGTCGATGAGGATGAAACCCGGTTCGGCGTAATCGTAGGTGGAGGCCATGATTACATCCCACAACCGCCGGGCACGAATGTTTCGATAAATCTTGCAAGCCACTTTCCCTTCGTCATTAACGATCATGCCATTGGTAGTTGGCCATTCACGCCAAATGATTTGATCGGAATCCTGGAGATCGACCTGGTCCTGTTCAGTTTCTTTGCTGAGATAGGGGAAGGCGAGTGGCCAATCAGCATCGTGCTTGACGGCTTCCATGAATTCGCGGGTAATCAACAACGAGAGATTGAATTGCCGTAATCGGCCCGCTTCACGCTTGGCACGAATGAATTCCAAAACATCGGGATGCCCAATATCGAAGGTACCCATTTGCGCTCCACGCCGCCCGCCCGCCGACGATACGGTGAAACACATCTTGTCATAGATATCCATGAACGACAGCGGCCCAGATGTGTAGGCACCGGCTCCAGAGACATAGGCCCCACGTGGGCGGAGTGTGGAAAAGGAATAGCCGATTCCACAGCCCGCTTTGAGCGTGAGCCCTGCTTCATGCACCTTGCGCAGAATGTCGTCCATGGAATCCTCAATGGTTCCTGATACTGTGCAGTTGATGGTGGAGGTCGCTGGCTTGTGTGCCCAGGCACCGGCGTTGGAGATGATGCGTCCAGCCGGAATGGCCCCATGTCGCAAGGCCCATAGGAACTTCTCGCTCCAATGTTCACGCAGTTCTGGAGTGGTTTCGATATCCGCTAGCGCACGTGCGACCCGGCGTAGGGTGCAATCGATGGATTCATCGATGATCTGCCCATCTTTAGCTTGGAGGCGGTATTTTTTGTCCCAGATGTCCCATGAAGCCGGTTGTATCGGCACATCGGCAGCGATGGCCGAGCTGTCAACAGGCTTGAGGTGAGCGGTCTTCATGGGCCGAGGGTCTCCAAGATGAGGTTCTTTGTTGGGTAGCTCTGATTCGGTTACGGTAGAAACACGCCTCACGATTCAGGTCGCCAGATTCTAGAGGATGCAAAAAAAATTACCAGGAAAATTCCTACATCATGTATTGGTTATAAAATACAATACTATATGCTGTGTTCAGACACGGAATAGATGTAATTTGATCGTTGAGGAGCTGTTTGATTGGATAGGGCGCTGGTCTCGTCAAACCGCGCCCCGTTGAAACCTGAGTTGTCAAGAAGTGGCGCCAATGGTATAACCGGTTAAACTCTAATGGGTACCGCTTATAGCGGAACGAAAACTCGAGGGAGAAACCATGAAGATCTCTTATGCCCTTCTTGTAATCCTCTGCCTTGGGCTGGGGGCTTGCACGACTCCGATGCCCGTCGAGACAGGCTATCCGCTCACATACCAGCAGAAGATGCAGTCGGCGCATCACTGGGATGTTATGGCAACTGATGTAGCCAACTGGCTCCAGGACGCACTGATCGGCCCAAGTTCTGGGCAGGACGAAAACCAACAACAGGCTGCTGTTGCGGATGATCGCCCGATCGTGACCTTGTATATCCAGGAGCCTCGTTACGCAAGTCCCGCAGGTGAGGCATTTTCGAAATTATTGGCTACACATCTAGTGGAACGGGGATTCATCGTAACCACCAATCCATCGGGGGGGTTACCGGTTTCCTATGATCTGCAGGTGGTGACTGATCGCTTGCCGAATAATACAAAAGATGAAGTGATTCTGAATGTTTCGGTGATGAACGCTGAGCGTTACCTCATTCGATATAGCAATATTTATTATGTGGGTGACAAGAGCCAATACGTTGCTATGCAACCTTCAGCAAGCCGCATCATGGAGGTGGTTGGACCATGAATTGGAACATGATCATGCGTGGCGCTGCCGCGCTGTTGGCTGTAGTTAGCCTAAGCATCATGGGGTGCGCCTCCACCACGGACGACACCACAACGCGCTCTGTTGTTCGGGACGCAAACTTGATCGAGCAGAACTATAGCGCTGCCGATACCCTGTTAATGCGAACTCCTTGGCTTAAAGAGCGGAATGAGCCATTGTTGGCCGCGACCTTTGTGGATATCAACAATCTCGAAACCTCCTCTGGGCTCGGACGGGTGATTGGTGAGCAGGTTGGTTCCCGATTCGTGCAGCAAGGGTTCACGGTGATCGAGATCAAGATGCGTAACAACATCTTCGTGGCCGAAGGGGCTGGCGAATTTGCGTTGTCACGTTCGATCAGGGAAATCAGTCAGTCGCACAATGCGGCAGCGGTGATCGCTGGTACCTATGCGGTTGGGCGACAGTCAGTGTTTGTGAGCGCCCGCCTGATCCGGGCGACGGATAATCAGGTACTGGCTTCGTATGATTATGTGTTGCCACTTGGGCCAGATGTTAGAGCATTAGCCACTACCCAATGACACAAGCTGGCTACCCGCTGCTTCTGTTACATTCTTTATCTGTTCCGGTTTTTTCGTGGAAACGCTCTTTCCTCAAACAAGGGGAAGGAGCGTTTTCCGTTTAGGGGCCAACAGGTTCATGCGGTTGTAGCTAGCCCCAAGCGCTCGCAGATCGCTAGTGTCGGTCCGGCCTGATTCATCGTGTAAAAATGCAATCCTGGCGCACCCTGTTCCAGCAGGCGTTGACAAAGATCGGTGACGACATCCAAACCGAAAGCGCGGATGGAGTCACGATCATCACCGAAACCCTCTAGCCGCTTACGAATCCAACGCGGGATTTCCGTTCCACAGCCGTCTGAAAACCGTGCTAGTTGGGTGAAATTGGTGATTGGCATGATGCCAGGTACGATCGGTAGATCGATTTCCAACCGTGCGCACTCGTCCACGAAGCGGAAATAAGCGTCCGGATTGTAAAAGTACTGAGTAATAGCGCTGTTGGCACCGGCCTCGACCTTACGCTTGAAGTTGAGCAAATCACGTTCAGTATTCGGCGCTTGCGGATGAAATTCGGGGTAAGCGGCGACCTCGATATGAAAGTGATCGCCGGTTTCGGCGCGGATGAAGGTGACCAGCTCGTTGGCATAGTGCAATTCGCCAAATTCGCGCATCCCCGAACCTGAGGGCAGGTCACCACGCAGGGCAACGATGCGATGAATGCCTTGAGCGCGGTAATAGCTCAGAATTTCCCGAGTCCCTGCACAGGTGGCGGCTACACAGGTCAAGTGGGGAGCGGCATCGACCCCGCTGTGCGCTTGGATGGCTTGAATCGCCTGAACAGTACGTTCACGCGTCGAGCCACCGGCGCCGTAAGTGACCGAGAAGAAAGCCGGTTGCATCCGCATCAATTCTTGACGGGCGGCAAACAGTTTCCGCATTCCTTCATCGGTACTGGGGGGGAAAAATTCGCAACTGAAAATCTTGGGATAGCGTCTTTGCGAGTCCATGGCGAACGTGGAGAAAGGGATCAAGGCAAAAATGCCAGGGAAAAGCCAAGCGAACCGGCATGGATGAGCGCAAAGATCGCCTGCCAATGCCTGCCGCTTGGCTTCACGAATCAATAGCGATAATTATCTGGCTTGAACGGTCCTTCGACGGGTACCCCGATATAAGTCGCTTGCTCCAGCGACAGTGTGGTCAGATGGGCGCCAATACGATCCAGATGCAATCGCGCTACCTTTTCATCCAGATGCTTGGGCAATACATAAACTTTGTTTTCATATTGCGTACCACGGGTGAACAGCTCGATCTGGGCGAGTACCTGATTGCTGAAGGAATTAGACATCACGAAACTAGGGTGGCCGGTGGCGCAGCCCAAGTTGACCAGGCGACCCTCGGCTAGCAGGATAATGCGCTTGCCATCGGGGAAAATGATGTGATCCACCTGTGGCTTGATATTTTCCCAACGATAGGGTTTTAAGCGGGCTACTTCGATTTCGGAATCGAAATGGCCGATATTGCAGACGATGGCCTGATTCTTCATCCGCGCCATGTGATCGTGAGTGATAACGCCCACATTGCCGGTAGCGGTCACGAAGATATCGGCCTTGTCAGCGACATCATCCATCGTTACCACTCGATAACCTTCCATCGCTGCTTGCAAGGCACAGATCGGATCGATCTCAGTGACCCAAACCGTCGCACCAAGCCCGCGCAACGATTGCGCGCAGCCCTTACCGACATCGCCGTAGCCCAGCACCACCGCAACTTTACCAGCGATCATGACATCGGTGGCGCGCTTGATGCCGTCCACCAGTGATTCGCGGCAGCCGTAGAGATTATCAAACTTGGATTTAGTCACCGAGTCATTGACATTGATGGCGGGGAAGGGGAGCCGCCCTTCTTTTTCCATCATGTACAGGCGGTGGACGCCGGTCGTGGTTTCCTCGGTCACGCCCTTAATACCGGACTGGATTTTCGAGTACCAGCCCGGTTGCCGCTCCAGTCGTTGGCGAATGGCGGCGAACAGCACTTGCTCTTCCTCACAAGTTGGATGAGCGATCAGCGAAGGATCGCGTTCCGCTCGAGCGCCGAGCGTGACCAGCAAGGTGGCGTCACCACCATCGTCTAGGATCATGTTCGGTGCGCCACCATCCCCCCATTCCAGGATGCGATGGGTAAAATCCCAATATTCCTCTAAGGATTCACCCTTATAGGCGAATACCGGAATACCGTCAGCGGCGATGGCAGCGGCGGCGTGATCCTGAGTCGAAAAGATATTGCAGGAGGCCCAGCGCAGATCCGCACCCAATGCTGCCAAGGTCTCGATCAGTACAGCGGTCTGGATGGTCATGTGTAGCGATCCAGCGATACGGGCGCCCTTGAGTGGCTGTTGATCCTGGTATTCGGCCCGAATTGCCATCAATCCGGGCATTTCGGTCTCGGCGATGGCAATTTCCTTACGGCCCCAATCTTTTAAGGAAATATCGGCAATCTGATATTCGCTAAGGTTTTTTTCGCGCACAACGGCGTTCATGACCTACACTCCATACGGTTGAACGGGCGCCGTTGGCTTATTAAAGCCATACCATGCCGAGCCTGACGGTGAAAGCCGCTGCAGCGCCCCTCGGCGGGGGAGGCGAGAAAAAATCGAATCAGAACTGGAGTAGTGGGGCGAAGCCGCTCGTCGACGAAGCCGCGCCCAAGATCGGATGGATGGTTTTATAGACCCGCTGCATCTCTCAGCATCTCGGCGCGGTCTGTACATTCCCAAGTAAATTCTGGCTCTTCGCGGCCAAAATGCCCATAAGCGGCGGTCTTGCGGAAGATCGGCCGAATCAGATTGAGCATCTTCACCAGTCCGTAGGGGCGCAAGTCGAAGTGGTTGCGCACGAGATCTACCAATCGATCATCATCGATGCGGCCGGTACCGAAAGTATTGATACTGATTGAGGTCGGCTCAGCCATGCCGATGGCATAGGACACTTGGATTTCGCAGCGGTCAGCCAAGCCAGCGGCGACAATATTCTTGGCGACATAACGGCCCGCGTAGGCAGCGGAACGGTCGACTTTGGAGGGGTCTTTACCAGAAAAGGCACCACCACCATGATGGGCCGAACCGCCGTAGGTATCGACGATGATCTTGCGCCCGGTCAGGCCACAATCGCCCACCGGACCACCGATCACAAAGCTGCCGGTTGGATTGATATGGTATTGAGTCTGTTTATCCAACCATTCTGGCGGCAACACCGGCAGAATGATGTTCTCCATCACTGCCTCGTGCAGCAGTTTGTAACTGATCTCGGGATCATGTTGGGTGGATAGCACCACTGCTTCGATTCCCACCACGCGATTGTCATCGTAACGGCAGGTGATTTGGCTTTTGGCGTCTGGCCGCAGCCAGGGCAACACGCCACTTTTGCGCATTTCCGCCTGCCGTTGTACTAGGCGGTGCGCGTAGGTAATCGGGGCTGGCATCAGCACATCAGTTTCGTTGCAAGCATAGCCAAACATCAGACCCTGATCCCCAGCGCCTTGCTCTTCGGGGCTATTGCGGTTGACGCCTTGGGCAATATCGGGTGATTGTTTACCGATGCAAGACAACACCGCGCAGGTAGCGCCGTCAAAGCCGACCCTAGAGTTGTTGTAACCGATGCCGACCACGGTGTCGCGCACGATCTGATCGAAGTCGACCCAGGCTGATGTGGTAATTTCACCGGCCAATACCACCACGCCGGTCTTGATCAGGGTTTCGCAGGCGACGCGGGCCTTAGGATCTTCGGCGAGGATTGCATCGAGTACAGCGTCGGAAATCTGATCGGCGATTTTATCCGGATGTCCTTCGGAGACCGACTCGGAAGTAAAGAGGTGGGTTCGACTCATAAGAGGATATGTCCTTACAAAACAGGGATAAATAAATTAATGATACGGTTCGCCACGCTGGCGATGGTAACTTCAAAATCCTAGTTTAACCGGAAAATGCTGCATTTTCATTTTGATTTAATATGCGATTTAGTTATTTGAAGATGAGAAATCAATGATTTTGTGTAAATGATTTTCAAGAATCACAACGAGTGAAATGTGATGATGGAGAAAGTCGGTTCACAAGCATTTGTGGCGGTGCTGTGCTGTGGTGAGCTGGGAGGTCAGTCGTTCGAAGCCTTGTTGGGACTGCTGAGGCACTATGGTTTGCGTGTGGAGCGGGTGCCCTCCGAGGAGGAGATTCCTGGTAGTTACTGGGGCGATGCGGAAGCAGGGTTGATCGGTGATTGCCTATTCGTGCGCGATGATACACCCGTGCATTCGATTTTACATGAGGCATGTCACTATATCTGCATGGATGCTGAGCGTCGAGCGCGATTGCACACTGATGCGGGTGGCGACTGCCTTGAAGAAAATGGGGTGTGTTATCTGCAAATTCTGTTAGCGGATGAGCTGCCTGGGGTCGGGCGGTCGCGGATGTTCACCGACATGGATGCTTGGGGTTATTCCTTCCGTCTCGGTTCGGCGCGTGCTTGGTTTGAACAAGATGCCGACGACGCCCGAAAGTGGCTACTGGAAAACGGCTTGATCGACCTTGACACATATCCGCTGTGGCGATTGCGACAAGGTTGATGCGAGCAATCGAATGATGATCGTTGATGAGGCAGGCATATGGCCGTTCATGTCAAATACTTTGCTAGTTTACGCGAGCGTATCGGTCGTGCCGAGGATCGATTGGATGCTGTCAATGGAATGACGGTCGTCGCGGTTTGGGCGGCGCTGCATCAGGATACCCCGTTGCCGCCGAATACTCTGGCAGCGGTGAACATGGAGTATGCCGAACTGAAACAAGAAGTGCGTGATGGTGATGAGGTGGCATTCTTTCCACCGGTGACCGGAGGGTAGGGCATGCGGGTCGAATTGCGTGAAGCTCCTTTCGATCCACTGGCGGAGCTAGGCCATTACCAGCACACGCAGGCCGAATTATCGGGTCGATACGGTGCGACAGCAGTTTTCATTGGCACGATGCGTGATTTCAACGATGGGGAAACCGTGCAAGGCATGGTGCTGGATTACTATCCCGGTATGACCGAAAAATACTTGTGGCGCATCGTGGAAGCTGCCCATCGAGAGTGGCCATTGCTGGATACGCTGATGGTGCATCGCGTTGGTGAATTACAACCGACTGATCCTATCGTGCTGGTGGCTGTCTGGTCGGAACATCGCGCCGCAGCTTTTTCCGCCTGTCGGTTCCTCATGGAGGAGCTCAAATCGAAGGCGCCGTTTTGGAAGCGCGAACGCACTTCTGCTGGGTCGCGCTGGGTGGAGCACAACACTTCAGGCTGAGGGAATCGGATCAAGGTGCGCCATCGTCGGCAATCCGTTATGCTGCCAAAATGAACGAATTTGCTCCCAATCCTCTTATTGCTGGCCGATTCCGGGGTTTTTTGCCGGTGATCGTGGATGTCGAGACTGGCGGTGTTAACGCGCAGACCGATGCACTGCTGGAAATTGCCGCCGTGATCGTGCGTATGGACTGGCAGGGTTATCTGCGTCCAGTCGGAACGCTGGCCCATCATGTACAACCGTTCCCCGGCGCACGCCTAGAGCCAGCCTCGATGGCGGTGAATGGCATCGATCCTCATCACCCATTTCGTTTCGCGGTGCCGGAAAACGAGGCGTTGGATGCGATCTTCCGGGAAATACGGCGGGAAATGCGGGAAACGGGTTGTACGCGTGCCATTTTGGTCGGCCACAACGCTTTCTTCGATCTGGCCTTTCTGAACGCGGCGGTGGCACGCGCCAGAATCAAACGCAATCCTTTTCATCCCTTTAGTAATTTTGACACGGTAACGTTGGCGGGTTTGGCTTATGGACAAACCGTGTTAGCCAGAGCGTTACACGCGGCGGATATACCCTGGGATGAGCGCGAAGCGCATTCGGCCATTTACGACGCCGAGCGTACGGCAGAATTATTCTGCCAGGTCATCAATCGCTGGAAAGATATGGGCGGCTGGAATCCGAGCGAGGATTGAGCAGTTTCAGGCCGATTGTCTGGTGGTTTTCATAAGATGGAAATCGAGTTTCCCCATAATCGCCCTACGCTGATGGTTCAAACGCATAGGGCAAGCTTTCCAGTTGCAGCGTAGGCCCGCTGGCGTCGCCCAGTTGTAAGCTGCCGTGCTCGGCGCATTCAATTAACGCTGCCGCCAGTACCGCATACCCACCATCTGGATGTCGAGCGGTATCGACCAAACGGCCAGCACTTTGGCTCGCATCGGTTTGTGGTGAGAATAAGGGATCGCCTGGCCGAGGTGGAGCCATGCTGTCGGTACGTGCCAGATACATCCGTCGTTTCAATTTGCCGAGGTAGTGTGTGCGGGCCACGACTTCCTGCCCGGTATAGCAGCCTTTCTGAAAGCTGATACCTTCCAATAATTGCAAGTTCAACATCTGCGGTACAAACGCTTCGACAGTTTGCAGATAGATCGTGGGGATTCCAGCCAGAATATCCATGAGCCGCCATGATTCCGCTCCGACCGGCGTAAATGTGGATTCCAGTGCTTCCCACAGCAGTTGCATATCTTGGATCGATCCACGCAGTTCAAAACGTGGAGTTGGGCTAGGCAGACGAATCAGCGTACTGCCGACGGATTCTGCGGTGGCGATCTGCATGATCTCATTCACCGCCGTTGGTACTTTGCCCAGAATTTCGCTCAAGCGCGTAGCGGCATTTGGACCGGCAATGCCTATTCCAATCAGCGTATCACTGGCATCCTCCAAAGTGGTTTTGGCCCGGAGCAGGTATCTACGCAGACGTTCCAAGGTGGGTTCTACCAACTCTCTGGGAAGTTCCAGGTAGAGATCCTCGTTACGGCGGAACAAGCGGAAACTGGCCAGCGCCCGACCCTTGGGGCTGCAGTAAGCACCAATCTGACTATGTTCCGGGGTGATTTGCCGGATATCACAGGTGATTTGTCCTTGCAGAAAATGTGCGTTGTCGGAGCCACTGACACGGATTAGTCCCAGATGCGACAGGTCGCAACAGAAATCATCAGCCAAGGTAACGCATGATTTGGATGCAAGCTGACCGAAGTGCGATACACGACCGGCAGTCAATACGGCGCCTGCTTGCTGCAAAAAAGCACTCCATTCGATATTCATTTGGTATAAACCCTAATTTTATTAATCGGTTAAATGCGGTGTAATTTAAAGATTAGAGTACTTGCTGCGCGGCCATTTCGTTGCGTTCAACAGTGACGACTGGCATA
Source organism: Phycisphaerales bacterium (assembly GCA_014879435.1). Lineage (GTDB taxonomy): Bacteria > Pseudomonadota > Gammaproteobacteria > Competibacterales > Competibacteraceae > Competibacter. The sequence continues at coordinate 7,128 of JACSSB010000358.1, read as the reverse complement.
ATAACCCGGCGAAATGTAGACCGAAATAACCCCGTTGCCGCAAGGGCACTATCCTGGAAATTCCATTGGAATCTTCGGGAATTCCATTGGCGGGTAGGGCTAGGATGGTGACCAGCGCCATCCCTTAACCCATAGCGAGTTGTCATGAACAAGAACGATGAGCAGACGACACTGCCACCAAGGCCAGATGTAACCTCCGACCAATCACAGGGCGCTGAACAGCCCGAAAGACCTAAGGAATACGGCGGTCCCAAGGGACCCGAGCCCACTCGTTATGGTGATTGGGAAAAAGCCGGGCGCTGTATCGACTTCTAGCTAACCTCCTTTTTTAGCGGGTACTCCGTGTTGCTTGGATCATGCAACCCGCCCGCAATTTTCCACGCTATGTCGCCGGGAACCTGCCCAGCGTGCGGTCGTTTTTTATTGCGCTGCACAATAAAAAGTTATCTTTATTCGCCACGATGTTAACCATGAGTTAATGAGGAGAACCGTAATGTCAGCCAACAAGCGGCCGTTGTCGCCGTTCATGATCGGGCCGTATTACAAGCCGCAAATGACCTCCGTGCTATCCATTACCCATCGCGCCACGGGAGCTGGCTTGGTGGTCGGTACCTTGCTGCTGGTGTACTGGTTGGTCGCCGCCGCGCTCGGTCCCGAGGCGTATAAGCATGCGCAAGCCTTTCTGGGATCGATGTTGGGTCAACTGTTACTGTTTCTATGGACTTGGGCACTGTTCTATCACATGGCCAACGGTATCCGCCATCTGTTTTGGGACGCTGGTTATGGTTTCGAATTGGAAGCAGCCACTAAGTCCGGCTGGTGGGTGGTATGGTCCTCCATCATTCTGACCTTTTTGTGTTGGCTGATCGCCGCGCCCTGAGAGGAGTAAAACATCATGAGCATTCGTAGCCCACTTGCCCGCGTCCGTGGTCTGGGCACCGCCAAAGATGGAACTCATCACTGGTGGTTGCAGCGTGTCACCTCCGTTGCCTTGGTCCCATTAGTATTGTGGTTCGCTTTTTCTCTGCTGTCGGTGTCGCATGCCGACTACGAAGTCTTCCAACACTGGCTGGGTCATCCCGTCAATGCCGGTCTGATGATTGCCCTGATTCTTGCGGCGTTCTACCACGCCAACTTGGGCATGCAGGTGATCTACGAAGATTACGTTAAGCCAGAGTGTGCTAAATACATCGCACTACTCGCGACGCAACTTGCCTTGTTTTTGCTGAGTGCCATCGCCGTTGTCGCCGTGCTTAAGGTCGCACTGGCCTGACGCTACCACCAGAGGCTGAGGTTTCATGTCTAATAATACTTACAAACCCATTTATCATGACTACGACGTGGTCGTGGTCGGTGCAGGTGGTGCCGGACTGCGTGCCACCTTCGGTATGGCGCAGAAAGGGTTGAAGACCGCCTGTTTGACTAAGGTTTTTCCCACCCGCAGCCACACGGTAGCCGCCCAAGGCGGTATGTCGGCGGCACTCGCCAACATGGGCCAGGACCTGTGGCAGTGGCACATGTACGATACCGTGAAAGGGTCTGACTGGCTCGGCGATCAGGATGCGATCGAATATATGTGCCGTGAAGCGGTTCCGGCGGTGATCGAGCTGGAACATTACGGCGTGCCCTTTTCGCGTACTGAGGAAGGCAAGATTTATCAACGGCCATTTGGTGGCATGACCACCAATTATGGCGAAGGCATCGCCCAACGCACCTGTGCCGCTGCTGACCGTACAGGCCATGCCATTCTGCATACCCTGTATCAGCAAGCGCTCAAGCACGACGCCGAATTCTTTATCGAATACTTCGCGCTCGATCTGATCATGGACGACGGTGTTTGCCGTGGTGTGGTGGCTTGGGATCTGGCCGACGGTTCGCTACATGTCTTCCGTGCTCATGAGACGGTGCTGGCCACCGGCGGTTACGGTCGCGCCTACTTCTCCGCGACTTCCGCCCATACCTGCACCGGTGACGGCAACGGGATGGTATTGCGCGCTGGTCTACCGTTGCAGGATATGGAATTTACCCAATTCCATCCTACCGGTATCTACGGTTCCGGCTGTCTGATGACGGAAGGCTGCCGTGGCGAAGGCGGTTATCTGACCAATTCGCTCGGCGAGCGTTTCATGGAGCGTTATGCTCCAAATGCCAAGGATCTGGCCTCCCGCGACGTGGTCAGCCGCTCCATGACCATCGAGATCCGCGAAGGTCGAGGCGTTGGCGAGCACAAAGATCATATTCATCTACACCTGGAGCATTTGGGCGCCGATGTGGTCAATGAGCGGTTGCCCGGTATCGCCGAGACCGCCCGTATTTTCGCTGGGGTCGATGTCACCAAGGAACCGGCGCCGGTGCTACCCACCGTGCATTACAACATGGGTGGCATCCCGACCAATTATCACGGTGAAGTCGTCGTGCTCAAGGACGGCAATCCCGATCATGTCATCCCTGGTTTGATGGCCATTGGCGAGGCGGCCTGTGTGTCGGTACATGGTGCCAATCGTCTCGGTTCCAATTCCCTGCTCGATATCGTGGTGTTCGGTCGTGCCGCCGCCAATCGTTGCGCCGAACTGGTCAAACCCAATAGCCCGCATAAGAATACGCCGGCGAGTGCGATCGATCAGATTCTGACCCGCTTCGACCGTCTGCGCCATGCCAAAGGTGAGAATCCGACTGCTAGCCTGCGGATGCGGATGCAACGGACCATGCAGAATCATGCGGCGGTGTTCCGTACCGGCGAGTCCTTGGCCGAGGGTATTCAGCTGCTAGAAGAGGTGTACGCCGGTTTTGATCATATCGGCGTCAGTGATCGTGGCATGGTCTGGAACTCCGACCTGATCGAAACATTGGAGCTAGACAATCTGTTAGGTTGCGCCATGGTTTCTATCAAGTCGGCGATCAATCGCCCAGAGAGCCGAGGCGCTCATGCCCGCGAAGACTATCCAGATCGTGACGACGAGAACTGGATGAAACATACCTTGGCTTGGTTGGATGATAAAGGTGGGGTCACGATCGACTATCGGCCAGTGCACACCTACACCCTGACTGATGAGGTGAAATACATTCCACCCAAGAAGCGTACTTACTAAGGGGACGATGTCATGGCTCAATTCAAACTTCCGGCCAACTCTGTCATTGGCCAGGGTAAAACCTATTATGCCGGTGCTGGAGCCAAGAACATCAAGCGCTTCCAGATCTATCGTTGGGATCCAGACAGTGGTGAAAATCCGCGCATGGATACCTACGAGGTCGATATGGCGACCTGTGGTCCCATGGTGCTGGATGCCTTACTCAAAATCAAAAATGAGATCGATCCGACCCTGACCCTACGCCGTTCTTGTCGTGAGGGGGTGTGCGGCTCCTGTGCGATGAACATCGATGGCACCAACACCTTGGCGTGTACCAAGGCTATTTCTGATATTCCTGGTGATGCCAAGGTTTATCCCCTGCCGCATATGCCAGTGATCAAGGATTTGGTGCCGGATTTAACCCATTTCTACGCACAATACGCTTCGATCAAACCCTGGTTACAGTCCATTACCCCACCGCCGGAGCGGGAGCGTCTACAATCCAAGGAAGATCGCGCCAAGCTGGATGGGTTGTATGAGTGTATTTTATGCGCGTGTTGTTCCACCAGCTGCCCCAGCTATTGGTGGAATGGTGATCGCTACCTAGGGCCTTCGATCCTATTGCAAGCGTACCGCTGGATCGTGGATAGCCGTGATGAATTCACCGGCGACCGGCTGGATAACTTGGAAGATCCGTTCCGGCTCTATCGCTGTCATACCATCATGAACTGCACCAAAACCTGTCCGAAGAGCCTCAATCCCGCCAAGGCGATTGCGGAAATCAAGAAGCTGATGGTGGAACGGCGCTAATTCGCCTTCCTTCGCAAAATCAGTTTTTCCTCACCTCTTACCCCTTTCCCGCTGGCGGGCGAGGGGTTTTGTTTGCAGGAGACGCGGATCGTGGATGAACAGATAGGTAAATTGCGCTGGAGGTGTCGGCGCGGCATGAAAGAGTTGGATTTATTGACCTTGGGCTATCTGGAAGAGTATTACCCGACTGCATCGGCGGAAGAACAACAGGCGTTCGCGGCCTTGCTGGAATTGCAAGATCCATTGCTGATGAGCTACATGGTTGGGCGGGAGACCCCACTGGATACGGTCACGGTGCGGGTAGTGGGGCTCATGCGGACGCTGCTAAATCGCACGGATGACGCTTGATCTCTACACGATTGAGTGACTGTCAGATCTCATTTCCATAAGTCTCACTGGGCTTGTACCGTGCTGCCCTGAATGTCGAGCCGCGTCCTTCGCGGATTTTGCGGGTGAGCAGCGGCATCCTGCATGCTGCGGCTAGTATCGCCGTGGTCGTGGCAGATATTCCTTTATGGATCAAAGTCGGCCTACTGGTCGGCATCGGCTTATCGTTGAGCTGGACCGCTTATCGCTACGGTTGGCGTGGTAGTGGCGGGTTCATCGTCCGTATCGAATGGCTTGATGACCGTTGGTACCTGGAGACTGGAAACGGAGTCCGTCATCTAGCTCGCTTGATCGGTGGTTATGCACATCCTAGGATTGTTGTGCTCAATTTTCGCCTGGAGAATGGTCGGCGGTGGCCGCTGGTGCTACTGCCCGATGCGGTGGATGCCGAGAGCTTACGGCGACTACGGGTCTGGCTGCGCATTCGATCTGCCGAGGATGCATCGAATCGTCCCTGATCAGGGGTTCCTAAGAAATTCTTGATGATCATCGAGTAGCTTGTGTCGGTTTGCAGTCAGCCAGAGCCAAGCGACCATCGCGGTGGTAGTTCCTTGCCAGCAAAGTTTTCCGGCACCAAGACCGTATCACGGGGCGGGACATCATCCATGGTTTCGGGGTAGTCCAGCGTATAATGCAGGCCGCGGCTCTCTTTACGCTCCAGCGCCGAACGAATAATCAAATCTGCTACCAGTGCTAGGTTTCGCAGTTCGATCAGATCGCTGCTGATGCGGAAATTACCATAGTACTCATCGATTTCCCGCAATAGCAGTTCGGTTCGATGTCGCGCTCGTTGCAAGCGTTTATCGGTGCGAACGATGCCAACATAATCCCACATGAACCGACGTAGCTCTTCCCAGTTGTGCGTGACTACGATTTCCTCGTCGGAATCGGTAACCCGACTTTCGTCCCACTCCGGCAGGGGCGGCGGATTGGGCGTGTTGGGCAATCGAACGCGGATGTCTTCGCTGGCGGCAGAGGCGAATACCAAACACTCCAACAGCGAGTTGCTGGCCATACGGTTAGCACCGTGCAGGCCGGTGCAGGCAGTTTCTCCGATGGCATACAGTCCTTCCAGATCGGTACAACCCGCCAGATCAGTCAGCACACCGCCACAAGTGTAGTGGGCGGCCGGTACCACCGGTAATGGTTCCTTGGTCAGATCAAATCCGTATTCGCGGCATTTGGCGTCGATATTGGGAAAATGCGAACGGATGAATTCGGCTGGTTTGTGAGTGATGTCCAGATAAACGCACTCGGCACCCAGGCGTTTCATTTCATGATCGATCGCCCGAGCAACGATATCGCGTGGAGCCAGTTCCAAGCGCGAATCGAAGTTTTGCATGAAGCGGGTGCCATCCGGTAGCAGCAAGATCCCGCCTTCACCGCGTACTGCTTCGGAAATCAAAAAGGATTTGGCTTGGGGGTGGTACAGGCAAGTGGGGTGAAACTGGATGAATTCCATGTTGGCGATCCGACAGCCAGCACGCCAAGCCATGGCGATACCATCACCAGTGGAGCCGTCCGGATTGCTGGTATAAAGATAAACCCGGTTGGCGCCACCGGTTGCCAACACCACGAAGCGAGCGGCGAATACTTCGACTTGGCCGGTGTGTCGATTCAATACATAAGCACCCAGGCAGCGATTGTCGCCTAGGCCCAGTTTGCGGCTGGTGATCAGATCAATGGCACTGTGTTGCTCGTTCAGCGCGATGTTAGGATGTTGGCGGGCACGTTGCTCCAGCGTGGTCTGGATCGCTTGTCCGGTGGCATCGGCGGCATGCACGATCCGCCGATGGCTATGACCACCCTCGCGATGCAAATGATACTCGGCGCCCCCTTCGGGCGTGGATTCTCGGGTGAAGGGTGTGCCTTGGGCAGCAAGCCATTCGATCACCGCCCGGCCATGCTCCACAGTAAAACGAACCACGTCGGCATGGCACAGACCTGCCCCAGCGATCAGGGTGTCTTGTAAATGAGATTCGATAGAATCTCTGGCATCTAACACTGCCGATACGCCACCTTGGGCATAGTAGGTGCTGCCTTCAAACAGTGGCCCCTTGGTCAGTACCGTGACGTGGGCAAAATCGGCAATACGTAGCGCCAGACTAAGGCCAGCGGCACCACCGCCGATGACCAGCACATCGGTGAAAACAGGTGAGGCAACCATAACTTGTGAGCGACTCCATGAATGGGGTATCGTTGTATGAAAAGGAGAGGTGCTCATGAGTTGGGCAGCCTCGCAGTTTCATCTCGCATAGTACATTCCACACTATAACCATGTTCCGGCAGGTCTGCGAACTAACGGGGTGGGCATTTGTCTACCCTCATGATCGCATGGAGATTGCCATTGAGTCGAAAGGGGTCTGCCCGGATGGGCGAGGGTCATCTGGATCGCGATCTGGTCCAAAGGGTACAAAAAGGCGATAAAAATGCGTTCGATCTACTGGTGCGGAAGTACCAATATAAGATCATCAAGCTGATTTCTCGCTATGTGCACGACCCCAGCGAAGCTCTGGATGTTTCCCAAGAGGCTTTCCTCAAGGCCTATCGGGCGCTACCCAGTTTCCGGGGTGACAGTGCGTTCTATACATGGCTTTACCGGATTGCCATCAATACCGCTAAAAATTACTTGGTTGCCCAGGGGCGACGCCCGCCGGGTTCCGATATTGATGCCCAGGAGGCCGAGCAGTACGAGGGTCAATCCCTACTGAAAGAGTACGAAACTCCCGAGCGGTTGTTGCTTAAGGACGAAATCGAAGCCACCGTGTTCAGGGCGATTGAGGAATTGCCGGAAGATTTGCGTACGGCGATCACCCTGCGGGAACTTGAGGGAATGAGTTATGAGGAAATTGCCCAAACCATG
>JACSSB010000067.1 GCA_014879435.1 Phycisphaerales bacterium | reverse complement strand
TTTTGACGACCCGTCGGACGCCATCCGTTGGCGAAGCGCTTAGGATTCATTAAGAATCGTGTCATTGATCAACCGTCCAGCCCGGCAACGCGCCGGGTTTCTTCGCTTTCTTCTGTACCCGCGGCTGAGCGCAGCACCCGGTTGAGTGCACTGATCACCGCCTTGAGCGAGGCAGTCACGATATTGCTGTCGATCCCTACCCCAAACAGCGAAGTAGTCTCATCATTCATGCGCACCTCGACGTAAGATACGGCAGTGGCGTTGGCTCCGGCACCGATTGCATGTTCGTGATAATCCACCACGCGAATATTCAAGCCAAAATGCCGGTTGAGGGCATCGGTAAAGGCATCAATGGGACCATTGCCCTTGCCAGAAAGTTGCCGTTCCTGCCCATGTTCGCGCACGGTCGCGGTCAGCTTGCGGAATCCCTCCGCATGACTGTCGGGTATGGTGCGATATTCGACGAAGTGAAATGGCTGATCCAATTGCAGATATTCTGCTTGGAACGCCGTCCAGATATCAGCAGAACTCAATTCCTTACCAGTAGCATCGGCAATCGCTTGCACTATGGGGCTGAATTCGATCTGTAAGCGGCGCGGCAAGCGCAAACCGCGATCTTTCTCCAACAGATAGGCGATACCACCCTTGCCGGATTGGCTGTTGACCCGGATCACTGCTTCATAGTTGCGGCCTACATCGGCCGGATCGATGGGCAGATAGGGCACCTCCCACGTCGTCTGTCCGACGATGGCGGCCAAGCCTTTTTTGATGGCATCCTGATGCGAACCGGAAAACGCGGTGAATACCAGTTCGCCCGCGTAGGGATGGCGCGGATGCACCGGCAATTGGTTGCAGTACTCGGCGGTGCGCACCACAGCGTTGATGTCGGAAAGGTCAAGACCAGGATTGATGCCTTGGGTGAATAAGTTCAAGGCCAAGGTCACGATATCGACATTGCCGGTACGCTCACCATTACCGAATAAGGTGCCTTCCACCCGATCAGCACCGGCCAGCAAAGCCAATTCAGCGGCGGCGATGGCGGTGCCCCGATCATTATGGGGATGAACGCTGATCAACACCGCATCGCGTCGGCTGAGGTGGCGGCAGAACCATTCGATTTGATCAGCATGGACATTGGGCGTGGCCATTTCCACGGTCGCTGGCAGATTGAGAATGGCTTTGCGCTCGGGCGTCGGCTGCCAGATATCGAGTACCGTCTCGCATACTTCCAGCGCGAAATCGAGTTCGGTAGCACTGAAACTTTCCGGTGAATATTGGAAGGTCCATTCGGTGTCTGGATATTCGGTGGCGATATCCCGCATCAACTGGGCGCCGGTGACGGCGATATCGGTAATACCCGCCTTATCCAACCCGAACACCACCTCTCGCTGAATCGGCGAGGTGGAATTGTAGAGATGAACAACGGCTTTCTTGACCCCGCGCAGCGCTTCGAAGCTACGGCGAATCAAGGATTCTCGCGATTGGGTGAGCACTTGAATGCTGACATCGTCGGGAATTAACTGCTGATCGACCAAATAGCGCACGAAGTCGAAATCGGTTTGGGAAGCGGCCGGAAAACCGACTTCGATTTCCTTGAAACCGAGTTGCACCAGCATTTCGAACATGCGGCGCTTGCGATCAGTACCCATCGGTTCGATCAAGGCTTGATTGCCATCGCGCAGATCCACACTGCACCAGATCGGCGCTTGCATCAGAACCCGCGAGGGCCATTGCCGGTTCGGTAACTGGACGGGGGGGAAGGGGCGATATTTTTGGGTGGCATCAACGTTCATGGACAATTTCTCTCTCTTCAACGGGGCATCAGTGGAATGGGTCAAACACGAATGCGGCGCGGATACGGCCGCCGGACAGCCACTAGGTCCGGCGACCGCGACTTAGTCGTAGCAGGGCGAGAGAGTAGGCAGAAACGATGAAGTGCGAGGGCAATCTGCTGGGAAAAGCGCAGAAGCTGAAAAATCGGTGTGGGTCAAACATGGGGCAATCCTGGGTGAACGGTGTATGACGAACAGCTGCAACAACAAGCCCCGGCGCTCCTGCTCAGGAGGCCGGGCGATTCAGTCGTAGTTCGAACCGCTCAGTGGATTGCGTGTGTTTCATACTTTGCAAGCTAACTCAGAATCCAATTCCAGGTCAAGCAAGGATTGCACGAATTAGGAGTTGCGCAGCTTGAGCCAATGTTGCGTTAAGTATCTTTGGACGATCTGAGGGAACGCCTACGATTGAATCGCGACATCATCGAAAAATCATTCGATTTTTGTATCGAAAAGTATCACGCGAGATTATCTGTTGAGGTATTGTTATTTCCCTGAATAAACACACGAAGCGTACGCTATGCCGAGACTTTCAGACGCCGAACTGGCAAAGAACGTAAGACTCCGAAACCGCGAAGCGAACCGCAAGATGCGAGAGCGGTATCAAGCCATGGGACATGCCACCATCAATGTGTGGGTATCCGGTGAAGCAAAAGCAAAAGCGGAAGGATTGGCCAGAGAAAAGGGACTGACCCTAGGGGAGATCGTCAGCTTGGCGTTAGAACGTCTGGATGAGGGTGAAGTAGACGCCACCGCGCATTTGGTGAGTTCTTCCACGAATGCGGCTCGACTGCGGGAAGCATTTACCGACTGGAAGGCTGGAAGGAACCTGCAGGAACGGGAACTGTTGCCAGATGACGATTAAATTTCTCTCGCAAGGCTGGGAGGATTATCTGTATTGGCAGCAAACCGACAAAGCGATTCTTCAATCCCCATATTCCTTGACTGATCAATAAGGCACAGTAAATTATGACGTTGGGGTTCGTTCCTCACCCCAACTTGCCGCGCTTGATGTGCCCTTGGATTATCTGGTGGGTAAAAACGAGCGGGCCACGCTTCAGGATCAGGCCATGCTAGAGCGATGGCAGACTTTGGAGACACTGCCTTCGGTGGATCGGGAGCATATCTTGTTCGTGCTCGATAACCTGATGCGCGATGCGCGCACGCCGCGCCTATGCCACAGCCTGACTCAACATGAAGGAAGCAAGATGAATGCAATCGTGATTGAACACGTGCCGCTGGCCGAGTTGCCGCTAGCTTGGCGCGAGAAGCTGGGCTCCATGCCCAATGTGCGTGTGACCGTGCGCATTGAGGCCGAGGACGAGCAAACCGAAGTGCAAGACGCTGCCGTATTTACAAATGATCCGCTGTTCGGCATGTGGTGTGACCGCCCCGACATGGCCGATGTGGACAGTTATGTGCGCGATATCCGCTCCCCGCGATTCAACAAGGACAGCTCGCGCAGCGACTCATGACACCATCCATGTTGATTGATTCCGATGTGCTGATCTGGTTGACGCGCGGCCACCTGGGTGCGGCCCAGCGCCTGCATGGCATCGCCCCCTGGCGCATCTCTGTGGTGACCTACATGGAGTTGGTCCAGGGGTGCCGCGACAAGACTGAACTGGCCCGCCTCAAGAAGGGTCTGGCTGCACACAGCACCGAGGTACTGCAACTGACACCCGCCATCTCAGAGCGTGCCGCCGATATGGTCGACTCGTTGGCCTTGTCTCACGGCATGCGCTTGGCCGATGCACTGATTGCCTCCACCGCCATTGAGCATGAGCTGACCTTGCTGTCTGCCAATGCCAAACACTTCGGGGCCATCGGTAATCTCAAGCTCGAAGCGTTCGCCCCCTGATTGAGCTGAAATGCCCGCTTTATGCGGGCGTTTCTTCACAGACCAAGTAAAGGAAACGGTCCACTGGAGCATGGCTGAGCAAGTAGTTCAAGACATCAGAATCGTTCACTTGGAGCTCCATGGATCAAGGCCGGTAGCACGGAAGATAGTAGTTTGGTTCGATCCAGCGTGGTAGCGCGGTAGGTTGGGGTGAGCTTGCGAACCCCAACACCGAAAGCTGTGTCGCTCGCAAACACCCACC
>JACSSB010000069.1 GCA_014879435.1 Phycisphaerales bacterium | reverse complement strand
ATCAACCCCGGCAACTCTGGTGGACCACTGTTCGATCTGAATGGTCGGGTGGTGGGCATCAACTCGCAGATTTTCAGCCGCAGCGGCGGTTATATGGGGCTGTCGTTCGCCATCCCAGCGAATGTGGCGATGGACGTAATTTCCCAACTCAAGGCGGATGGCCACGTCACACGCGGCTGGTTGGGAATCGGGCTGCAGGAAGTCACCCAGGATTTGGCGCGTTCCTTTGGATTAGCACAACCACACGGCGCACTAGTAGCAGAAGTGCAGAAGAACAGCCCTGCTGCGAAAAGTGGTCTGGAAACGGGCGACATCATCGTGGCCTACGACGGCACGCCTATTAATGACAGCGCCGACCTACCGCCGCTCGTTGGCTCGACCAAGCCGGGTGTGCAGAAGGATCTGAGCGTCATTCGCAATGGCAAGACGCAAAATCTCGTAGTCACCCTCGGCCAGTTGCCTGAGAAAGATCAGAGCGACGAATTGGCGCTCAACCATGCACCCGATGACGGAGCACCTCATCTGAACGTGATGGTCTCCGATTTGCCGACTGACCAAGACGGTGATGGTGGGGTACAGGTGCGGCAGGTCGGGCCGGGTATGGCCGCCGATGCCGGTGTGCAGCCGGGCGATATCTTGCTGAGTTTGAATAACCAGAAGATCGAAAACACCAAGCAGTTGCAGCAATTAGTGAAAACACTGCCACCCGGCAAGCGTGTCCCGCTGTTGATCAAGCGTGATGCTGGATCGCTGTATCTCGCTCTAAAAGTGCCAACCAGCGGCAAGCAGCCCGGTTAGCACTCATCATCATCCTCTCTCCCAAGCCTCTCCCGCACAGGAGAGGACAAACCTCTCCTGCAAAGGGGAGGACAAACCTCTCCTGCAAGGGAGAGGGCACTTCCGATCTCAGCTCAAGCGGCTGACGGCAGCGGAGGCGCACTTCGCAACACCTGATCGTAAATCCGATAAACCCGCAACAGATTTATACCCAACCAACCACTAGATACCCCTAGCGCCAGTGCGGCGGGATAGCCGAAAACTGGTGGTTCAATCACGGCTGCCAGCAGCAATAACAACGCTACCAGATAACTCCACCATTGCTGCTGTATAGAGGTATACGGCAGCAACTGCTTCATGTTGGGTACTTTCACCCGCCGAAATAACTGTGCCTGTAAGTGAAACCAGGACAGAAAGGGCACAATTTTGTACAGCATGCCGTTGATCGCCGCAACCGCGAAACCAAAGATCGCCAAGACTCCCAACAATAATTCCAGTTGCGGGGCCGATGCCCAAGCGGGAATCCAGGGCGCCAACAACCATAGCACCGCACCCATCAGCAGGCTGCTCATACTCGCCCGCCAGAAATTCAGCGTAGGATCACCGATCTTGCGGCGACGCCGGGACAATACCCATAGTGTCGTACCAGCCAACAGCATAGCCGCCGCCGCCAGCATCACGCTCGTCCAGCCCGCTACCACCTGCCACCCTAGCAGCATGCAGATCGACCATATCGCCAGCAACACGGTCAACAATGGTGCAAATCCCCGACGCAACCATGCAGGATAGGGCGGTGTGATCTGAAACATCGGCACCACCTGATAGGCCACTCCCGCTACCAGCAATACGGTCCAACCGATCAAACCCCAGCCCGCATGCAGATGAACCAGATCGAACAGCGGGAAGGACCATCCCCAGGCAAAGACACTGCTCAACAACATCCCCAGCACGATTGTCACCAACAAGGCTCCCAGTGCACAGCGCAATGCGATGACGGTCTCGTTGGCCACCGGTGCGCGCCATAATGCGATCAGGATCGCTAGCAGAGCCACACCAAAACCCAGGCCGAGCAGAGCAGCGGCACCCTGAAACCAGGACGATCCGCCACCAAGAAACGCAGCGGCAAGCGCTAAGGTACCCAGGGTCAAAGGGAGATGAATCAATGCCGCCGTGAGGCGCGGGCGCGGCACCACTACGCCGACCACTACCGGTAGGATTTGCAGCAGCGCGCCCAGCATGACTTGCGCCATAAAACCCAAAGTGAGCAAGTGCGTCAGAGCGAGCGTGGCCGGTTGCCAACGACTGGTGAATACGTCTGGGCCTTGCCACAGCAACAGTCCGGCGGCTAATAGCAGAAATAGTGGTGCCGTCAGGAAAAAACGTAATGGCACGCTGAAAGGCGGCGCTTGTTCCAGTGCCAGTCCGGCCGTGATCATGGCGGCGAAATCCAGATTTCAAACTGCCCGTCGGCACATGATTCGACGGTATAAGTGTAATGATAGCGATCCAGAATGCCATAAAGCGGATACGGCTGCCGATGAATCAGAAAGCGTACTCGCTGCCCTGGTTGTAGCTGTTCCAGCGCCGCCAATACCCGCTCCATCGGCTCTGGTGGCTCCAGACCCCGCCCATCCACCACAATCTCGGAATCACTCATGCCAACGGTTCCGCTGGTAGATCGCGCATATCCTGGATCACTGGACCGACGGCGGCACCCAGCATCCGGTCACACATCGGATATAATATTTGCTCTTCCTTGATGTTGTGCTGCTGCATCAGGATCAGCAAGGTCTCAGCCTGCCCCAGAAAATCATCAAGATCACTGCCTGTCAGTGCCTGTTCCATCTCGGTCAGTGTCTGTCGCATCTGCTGGTGTTCCAAACGCATCACCCGCGTCGGCCCCATAGTGTTACCGGTGGCCTGCTCGAAAGCAGGAAACAGCACCTGCTCTTCCTTTTGAAAGTGGTGTTCCATAGCCGTCCGAAATGGCTGGAATCGCTGGCGACAACCAACCAGATCACCGGTCTGGGCCGCTTCTTCGGCGGTGGCGAAACTTTCGTCGCAGCTATGGTGTTCGTCGGCGAGAAACTGAGCGATAGCAATCATGATTCCTAATCCTGCACTGGATGGCATTGTCGATTGATGTGAATCTCGTCAATCTCGTCTATTACGAGAAAGGAGGCCGATACTCTAAGCTTATTTTGAGGCAAATTTTCAGAGAAGGTTTATGAAGTGCGGATCACCGAATGATGCACCGATTCGATCAAATCTTATCTGGATGCCGATACCGATTCTCGGCCATCGCTATAACTGGAGGCAATGTCAGTGCCAGTTTGGCAATTCCTTGACCACGATCAAGGAATGCAGGCCGCGATTTTTGGAACATGAGGTAGAGTCTCACCCAACGCGGATTCTCGCGGGGGGTTCGCATCGTCGCCGACTAACGAGGTTTTCATGAGCACATTCTTCACCAAATCCATGGCGCGAAATGTTTTCTATGGTGGCTCACTGTTCTCGGTACTGCTATTTCTCGCCCTGACCTTACACACCACCTGGCAATGGCCAAAGCGCACTCCTACTGTAACGCCACCCGCAGAGGTCGCTCGCGGTAAAGCCTTGTGGGAAACTCGCAATTGTGTTGGTTGCCACACGCTGCTCGGTGAAGGCGCTTATTTCGCCCCAGAATTGGGCAACGTTTATAAGCGGCGCGGTCCAGAATTCATCAAGATCTGGATCAAGATGCAACCGACCAAAGTACCAGGGCGCCGACAAATGCCTCAATTTAATTTCAGTGAGCAACAACTGGATGATCTGGTGGCGTTTCTGAAATGGACCTCGGAAATCAATACCGAAAATTGGCCGCCGAATATCGAAGGTTAATCCGAAGCTTATCTGGAGGTATATACGATCATGCAGCTTTTGCAATATAAGTCTCAGGCGGTCGCCAAGCCATATTTCATCGCCGCCATTGCTCTATTCGTCGGGCAAATCCTGTTCGGTCTAATTATGGGCCTGCAGTATGTGATCGGTGATTTCCTGTTTCCAGCGATCCCCTTCAATATCGCCCGGATGGTCCACACCAATCTGTTGATCGTGTGGCTGCTGTTTGGCTTCATGGGAGCGTCCTACTATCTGGTTCCAGAAGAGGCCGAAACCGA
>JACSSB010000071.1 GCA_014879435.1 Phycisphaerales bacterium | reverse complement strand
ACCGGGTATCGCACGCAGTCCACGGTTGATGTAGGACAATCCTTCACTCGGTTGTCCTTGGCGCAGGCTTTGTTCTGCCGCATTCTGATAGTAAGCGGCGATACGTTGGATGCCCGCGACCGCGACCGGGTTTTGCGGCTGTAGTTCCAACACACGACGATAGGTGCTCAAAGCATTGCTATTGGCGGGAGTGGTCATCCGGCGACTATCCATTTGCTGCTGAGCGTCGGACAGCAACTGTTCGATTTCTGCCTGTGGTGTCGGAACGGGGGCCTGTTCTTCGGTGGGAGGAGTATCGGCGGATGCGGTTTGATTGTCCGGCGAAGCGGGTTGTGACTCTGGAGTAGTTGCAGGTACACCAGAATTATTAGCAGTATCCAACGCGGGATCTGCCACAGTAGTGGTCGGCGAAGGGGTGGTGGTAGAAGTAGCGCTCGACGACGTGGTGCCTTGCGATTGAGCGGTTGATTGGGAAGTTGGCATCATCGTTGTCGTGAGACGAGATTTAGGTGTGCCTCCGCTACCGTCAAGTAATTGCGGCAATTCGTGCACAAGAGGAATTTGCCACAGGGAGAAAAGAGCGATTGCGCAAGCGCTCAAGACGGCACCCAAATAGAGGGCAAAACGTCGTAACCACCCCAGTAGGGGCGACAGCAAGTCCACTCTGGTGGCTGCGCCAGAGTCCGGCTTAGAGTCGCTCGTTGGCAGATCGTCCGGGAAATGGGGGTCGATAGAGGGAGATACGGGTTTCATCGCAATGAGCACGGGTGCCTGGGAATGTTGCTGTCCACCGGCTGGCTTTCAGGACCGGGAATCAAAGGGGAATTTTGCTTTAGGATTGGCAAAATTGTTCCATATAATAGTAGAATATAAAGCTCTTCCTCATTCGCTCCAAACAATTCTTCCAAGTTGTTTTTCTGGAGAGGTACCGAAGCGGTCATAACGGCGCCGACTCGAAATCGGATGGGGGCTTAGCAGCCCCACGCGGGTTCGAATCCCGCCCTCTCCGCCAATTCAATGATTTATGAGGTGTCACTTGAGCACCTTGTCGCTACCGTATCAACGGGTGCATGGTTTGATTTTCATACGCACAGTAATTTGAGCGGCAAACTATGTATCCATTTACGACGGCGGCTCGTTGGGTTGCTGTCTGTTCACAGGCGGCGGAACCTTATTGCGCTCGGCCTGTGACTCCTCTTGACGCTTGGATTCCTCGGCTGCAGCTTTGTCGCGCTCTTCCCAGTATTTGTCGCGCTCTTGCATGTAATTCTTGGCATCGTCGCTGATGCCAGATCCGGCTCCACTTGGGATCGACTTAACCGTCACCGCTTCGCCACCGCCCGTTGGTGAGCAGGGCATTTGCTGAAACCGAGCCGTCCCAGAGGGATCAGGGCACTTATACATGGTTTGTCCAGCACCTACTACAGTTGGTGCAAGAGCAAGAATCAATGCGGACAATAGCTTCATTGTGACCCTCCTTATGATGGAAGTAACTAAAATATTACGTCCATCTTCGGAATTTTCAAAGAGCGTCCACCTCAACGATTCTCTCTCATAGTGGCCGCTACCATGTTCTGTAGCCTCAAAGATGAACGACATATAGCGGTATCATGACATTAAGACGCGAGAGCATCTGCTGAAAGTCGTGGACACGATAGCGCTCATTTTCGGTAACTAAGGCCAGAACGCTACTGTTTCCAGGGATAGAGCAAGGAATGATAGCCTGAATCGCCTCTTCCAATGGATCGAACAGAAGCTGATGTGGCTGCGCTTTCTCAAAATAGCTACGCAACCAGGGCAGATGCGTACTGGACAGAGTGAGCGCCGCTAAATAGGGATATTTTCTACTGAGATTATCAAGAAAGCCGGAAACCTGATTCAAGCTCTTGTCTGGTGCGAAGAGAAAATCCCCGCTTTCGACAAGATCTACCAGGGAAGAGGCATTGACCAAATGAACCCGCTTCGCACGTTCTTGCGCTTCTTTATAGACGAAATTTTGTAATTCTGGACTCTGAATCATGGACTGTACACCCAATACTGCGATATCGCCCGTACCGGTAGCATCAAGCGCCTCTTTGATGGGTGGCCGGATACCGAAGATGGGGGCCTCGATGATATTGGTGAGATCGTCGAGTACGGTGATTGAGGGTACGTTCGATGCGACAAGCACAGCCGCCGGTTTAAATTCGTTAAGAAATAGAAGGGTACGGCGGAGGGTCACCAGTAATTCTGAGCGGCTCTTGCTGCCATAAGGAAAGCTGGCTCTGTCGGCAAAGTACAAGATATCTTGCTGGGGAAGCAGCCGCTGAATAGAGGCAACGGCGGCATAGCTGCCGATCCCAGCATCAAAGACAGCAATAGGTCGATTTAGAAGAGGAAGATGACCCTCAATACGCATGCTGGACCCCCCTATTTCCGCATTACATATCATAATCGGCGCTTGCGGCTATTGACCGCAGGAGCGTGTACTCACTTCTTGGCCGTCGGCCGGTATGATCTTGCTTTGTGTTAAGGTGATCGACAGGGCCTTGGGCGGGTTGTCATTCAATCCAGCTTTGTGGAGAGTCACGATGCCAGTATGGGCAAAGGTATTCTTAGCGCTAGGTGGTTGTGGAATGCTGCTGGCGGTGGCGATGGGCGCATTCGGCGCGCATGCCCTGAAAAAGATGCTGGCGCCCGATCTCATGGCCGTTTACAAAACTGCAGTAGACTATCATTTTTATCATGCCCTGGGATTGTTGGCGATTGGATCATTGATGTTATATGCGCCGTCATCCGTACTTTTGCGCGGTTCGGGCATCTTGATGGTTGCGGGTCTGCTGCTGTTTTCGGGCAGCTTATATGTACTTGCCCTAAGCGGTATCCGTTGGATCGGTGCTATCACGCCGCTGGGCGGCGTCTGTTTTCTGCTAGCCTGGTTGCTGTGGATAATGGCGATCATGCGGATGGGCTAGGCCGCCAGATAAGGACTCAAAGCGAGGAAGACCGAGGCGGACATGGCGGCAACAAGCCTTTCAGATAAGGAAGATTGGAGTTGAACGTGGAAAGAACCTACGCCTTGGGATTCGATGTCTATGGCACCTTAGTAGATCCTCTCGCCTTAGCCGAACCCCTACAAGCCTTGGTTGGCGAACAGGCTGTGCGTTTTGCCGAACTCTGGCGGAGCAAGCAATTAGAATATTCGTTTCGGCGCGGCTTGATGCAGCGTTATGTGGATTTCGATGTCTGTACGCGGCAAGCACTGCGTTATACGCAGCAGGCGCTGCATTGCGATTTGCCGGAATCCGATCAGGGCCGATTGCTAGAAACCTATCTTTACCTTCCAACCTTTCCCGAAGTCGCTGCTGCCTTGATGGCACTCAAGGCCCAAGATCATCGTTTAGTCGCTTTTAGCAACGGTGTGGAGACCAGCATCCGTGCATTGCTGAGCAATGCTGGCGTGTTACCGTACCTGGAAGATGTGGTCAGTGTAGATGATCTGCGTACCTTCAAGCCCAACCCAGCAGTCTACGCCTATCTGGCGCGGCGAACCGGACATGCTCCAAGCGACACTTGGTTGGTGTCCAGCAATGCTTGGGATGTGATCGGTGCTAAGGCGGCTGGTTTGCGTGCGGCCTGGGTCCGACGGCAGGCGGAAACAGTATTCGATCCTTGGGATGTCGAACCGGATGTAGTGCTCAATCGGCTCGATGAATTGCCAGAGTGGTTCGCCAGCCGATCAGTCTGAATATTCCCCATTGGAGGCTTGAAGCGTGGCGGTGGTCCGTTCGCTTGGAACGGACCACCGTCAGTCTTTGCCCAGGCGGGTTCTTCACCCAGGCAGTAGCTCCATTTTATTTCGCTATTCACTTAGGGAGTGATGAAAGGTACCAAGATCAGCGAAACGATGGAGAGCAGTTTAACCAGGATATTCATAGCTGGACCACTGGTGTCTTTGAAGGGGTCACCCAC
>JACSSB010000073.1 GCA_014879435.1 Phycisphaerales bacterium | reverse complement strand
CTGACGGTGAGAGTGCCAGTGTTGAAAATACCGCCACCGCCGCCAGCACGACCATCGACTACCGTTAGATGTTCCAGCGTGAGCTTGGCTCCGTTATTCACCCTCATTACCTGCACGGTGTCACCACCGCTTATGGTGATCGCCTGCCCTGTGCCGTCGATGGTGAGTCCTGCCGGGTCGGTGATGGGGGGCAGGGTCGTGATGAGGGAAATAGTGCCACCGACATCAAAAACAATGGTGTCGTTACCCGCTACCCCGTTGGCATCGAGAATCGCCTGTCGAAGCGATCCCATACCACTATCAGCGGTATTGCTAACGATGAAGGTGGCGGCTTCGGCCTTCAAATCCAGCAGCAAGTACAGCAGGAATCCCGCCAGCATGCGTAGGGCTATCGCGAAACGATATAGCATCGAGATATCCTCAAGAGGGCGCTCGACACGGCGAGGCGCAAACCGGGCCAGCCGGAATGCGACCAGTCACCAAGTATTAAGTGATCGAATCCGCCGCCAATTGCTGGAGACTGCGATAATCCGGTTTGCCGGAACCCAGCAGCGGAATTTCTCGTACGATCAATACTTCGTGAGGAATGTACAGCGCACTCAATCCCGCACCTTGCGCAGCCTCGATCAGCTTTTGGCGATCTGCATAAGGTTGGGTTGTCAATAAAACGATTCGTTCACCTTTGACGGGGTCCGGCCGACTCAAAGCAGCATGCTGATGCTCGGGCCAACAATCGGCAGCTAATTGTTCGACCACAGCCAGCGAAATCATTTCCCCACCCAGCTTGGCGAAACGTTTGGCCCGACCGAGAATCGTCACGAAACCATCGTCATCGATCTGCACGATATCGCCGGTGTTGTACCAACCGAGTCCACGCTCGGTGCGCGGTGGAAGTAAGCCATCCGGTTGTGTAGGCGACAGATAACCCCGCATCAGATTCGCTCCACGCACGCACAGCAATCCCCCGTCGGCGATGCCTTCCACCGGTTCCAGATAATGCGTGATACCCGGCAGCAACTTGCCCACCGTACCGCTGCGATGATGGCGCGGACTATTGGCGGCCAATACCGGACTTGCTTCGGTCAGTCCATAACCTTCACTGATGCAAATGCTGAACTTCTCGATCCACAACTGGCGCGTCTCTTCGCGCAACGCTTCGGCACCGCTCACTACCAACCGCACGTTGAAAAAATCATAAGGATCGGCGTGGCGTCCATAACCCATCAAAAAGGTATTGGTGCCGAACAACACCGTCGCATGACGTTCGTAAGCCAGTTTCGGGATGATGTGGTAATGCAATGGCGAGGGATAAAGAACCACCCGAGTTCCCAGCAGCAATGGCGTCAAAGTAGCGGTGTTCAGACCAAAAGAATGGAACGGCGGTAGCGTGTTCAGGACCACATCGCGCGGGTTGATATCGAACACGGCACGGGCCTGCGCGGCGTTGGCCAGTAGATTGCGATGGCTCAGCACCACGCCTTTGGGTTCCCGGTCAGAGCCAGAGGTGAACAAAATTAGCGCCGGATCATCGGCGTGCACCGCTCCCGCCATACGCCGGAAGTTCCAGACCGGCATCTTGGCGCGCAGCACCCCACGCAACCGCACTAACAGCGTCGTCCGGGGCCGTAAATCCTCCAGATACCGCACCGTGAATTCGCTCGCCAGTGCCGTAACTGGTGCCTCCAGATTCGCGGCGGTGACGAAAGCGCGTGAGGTGTAAACCGTCCGCACCTGGGCGGTACGGCAAGCGCTGAGCAGATCCTGAGCACCTGCCGTGAAATTCAGCATCACCGGCACTCGCCCGCGTAAATGCAGCGCCAGCAAACTGATCATAGTCACGGTGGCATTTGGCAATAACAGCGCGATGTGCGGCTGATCCGCACATTCGGCTTCCAACAACTCAGCCAGGATAAAGGCGCGGATCAGCAAGGCGCGAAAATTCAGCCGCTCCTGTTGGATGGCATCCTCCAGCACGATGTGGCGATCACCCTGCCGTTCACGGGCTTCGAGCAGCGCCAGGAAGAGCGGTTGCTCGCTATTCACCCCGGCGTAAGCCAACTCGACCATCAACTCGTCCAGTTGCCGACCCAGTTGGCGGCGACGAGCGCGACTGCTACCCGGAGGCGCACTCAAGCGGCGCGGCGGCAGCATGGTCAGGCGCACGCGGGGAAACAAACGACGACGGGCGATACCGCCCAGTCGCGACAACAGGCTGTATTGCGCGCCTTCGATATACACCGGCAATAACACTGCATCGGCCTTATCGGCGGCCAGCGCTGGCCCCTCGTAAATCTTCATCAACGCGCCCGTCAGGCTGAGCCGTCCCTCGGGAAACACCGCTACCCGCTCACCGCTTTGCAAATGCTGGATCAGAGCCTTCAAATAATGCGGGTTGGTGGGATCGATACTGATATGGCGGGTAATGGCGATGAAGGGCTTGACCCACCAGCGCTGGGCAACGTGGGTGTCGATCACGAAGACCGGCATGTCCGGCAGGAACGCCGCCAACAGCAGGCCATCCAGATAGGAGACGTGGTTGGCGACGATCAGCAAGCGGGATTCATGATGCGGGTAATGTTCCCAACCGCATAGCTCGACCCGGAACAGCCTCCGGCAGAGAAAGCGGGTCAGGCGTTGCAGAATCAGGCGCATCATTCAATGCCGTCCATGTTCGCGGGTAGCGGCGAAATGTACTTCTGGCCAGCGCTCTTGGGTCAGTTGCAGATTGACCCGGCTGGAGGCGATGTAAACCAACTCACCGTGATGATCCAGCGCCAAGTTATCGTGGAGTTTGGTCTTGAACTCCTCAAAGCGCTTGGGATCGGCGCAACTTACCCAGCGCGCGGTGGTGACGTTGACGTTCTCGAAACCGCACTCGACGCTATATTCGGCACGCAAGCGGAAAGTGGCCACGTCGAACTGCAATATCCCGACCGCGCCCAGGATCAAATCGTTGCTGTTGAGCGGCCGAAACAACTGCGTTGCGCCTTCCTCGCAGAGTTGCTCCAAGCCTTTCTGCAAAGCCTTCATCTTCAAAGGATCGCGCAGTCGGGCGCGACGGAACAGCTCCGGTGCAAAATCGGGAATCCCGGTAAATTGCAGATCTTCGCCCTGAGTAAAAGTATCGCCGATACGGATGGTGCCGTGATTATGCAGACCGATGATGTCGCCCGGCCAAGCCGCTTCAGCGTGCTCGCGCTCCGCGGCCATGAAGGTGAGGGCGTCAGGGATCTTCAACTCACGCCCCAGTCGAACATGGCGGGCTTTCATTCCCGGTTGATAGCTGCCAGAACAAATCCGCAGAAAAGCGATACGGTCGCGGTGCTGCGGGTCCATGTTCGCTTGGATCTTGAACACGAAGCCGGTGAAAGCGGGTTCTTCGGGCTGGACTTCGCGGGTGGCGGTGGCCCGAGGACGTGGCGGCGGTGCACTTTCGATAAAGCCATCCAGCATTTCCTGTACCCCAAAATTGGTCAGCGCCGAGCCGAAGAACACCGGGGTCAAACGACCAGCGCGGTAGTCGTCGAAATTAAAAGCGTGGCTGGCACCGCGTACCAGTTCGATTTCTTCACGCAGAGCATTCGCCTGATCCGCACCCAGTTCACGATCCACTTCCGGGGTATCAAGACCTTGGATGATATGGCCGGTGTTGATGCGGCCATCGCGCGAGGGGTCGTAAAAGTGGATGAAATCCTGCTCCAGATGATAAACGCCCTTGAGTTCCCGACCCATCCCGATGGGCCAAGTGATCGGTGCACAGCGGATCTTGAGGATATTCTCAACCTCATCCAGCAACTCGATGGGTTCGCGGCCGTCTCGGTCCAATTTGTTGATAAACGTGAAGATCGGTGTATCGCGCAAGCGGCAGACTTCCATCAACTTGATGGTGCGCTCTTCGACGCCACGGGCGCAGTCGATCACCATCAACGCCGAATCCACGGCGGTCAGGGTGCGATAGGT
>JACSSB010000253.1 GCA_014879435.1 Phycisphaerales bacterium | reverse complement strand
CCCGCCGCATCAGTGGAACCCACTCCACAACCGACCGATCCCGCCGCATCAGTGGAACCCACTCCACAAGCAGTCGAAGCGGCTACTCCAACGGCACCCACTTCACAATCGACCGAGCCCGCCGCGCCAGTGGAATCGACTCCACAATCGACCGAAGTGGTTGTACCGACGGCACCCACCTCACAACCGACCGAGGCTGCCGTATCAGTGGAGTCCACTCCACAACCGAGTGAAGCCACGGCGTCCACGCAGCCGGTGTTAAAACCGGCTGAGTCTGCTGCTCCCGTTGAAGAACCGGTTCCACAATCGACGGAATCTGCTACGCCAGCCGAGCCCTCCGCGACTGAAGATAAATCAACCTCGCAATCGGTCACGACGGCTGCATCAGTGGAACCTACGCCACAGCCAGACGAAACTACTACCGCAGCAGAAGTGATCGCACGACCAGCCAAACCGATCCCGTCGATTGAACCCATTCCACAACCAGCCGAAGTGGCTGCACCTGCCCAATCCGCTCCGGTGGAATCAGCCGCACCACCAACCACAACAGTATCGACCGAACCCACCCCGGCCGCTGCCGATCATGAGGCGGCTCCCGCGCCAACTTTACCCGTTCCCGCTGCAGGTCAATGATCCCATGCTCCGCCGCATAGCCCCATTACTGCTTCTCATCCTGAGCGCTGGCTGTAGCTGGTTTGGCAGCTCTGACGGCACAGTTCCGCCAGCCAAATTGATTTCGATTGACGAACCGATCGAGGTCCAGAAACTTTGGGAAACTCAGGTGGGCGATGGTGCGGAAAAGCAATTCATCCGTCTGATTCCGGCTTTACAGAGCGACCGGATCTATGCCGCCAGCTACGATGGTACTGTCGTAGCACTGGATGCCGTCAACGGACAGCGCATTTGGAAAACCGACACCGAGCTACCAATTTCTGGAGGAGTTGGCCTCAGTGAGGAAGGCATGGTGTTATTCGGTACCGACAAAGGACAAGTCGTCGCACTGCGCCAGGAAGACGGCCAAGAAGCTTGGCGCGCCCAGGTTTCGAGTGAAGTGCTGGCCCCGCCACGTGCCGGTAACGGACTGGTCGTCGTGCGTAGCGTCGATGGCAAATTCACCGGCCTTGATGCCCGTACTGGGGAACGGCGCTGGGTTTATTCCAGCATCATGCCAGCGCTCAGTCTACGTGGCAGTGCGCCACCACTGATCGTTGCCAATCTGGTGATCGTTGGACTCGATACTGGCAAGTTACTGGTACTATCCCTGGATCGAGGACTACCCATCACCGAAAAAACCATCGCGCCATCACGCGGTCGTACCGAGATCGAACGCCTGATCGATATCGATTCTGAGCCGAAGATATTCGAGGATACTTTGTATCTGGTGGCTTACCATGGCGGTGTGGTCGCCCTCAACATGCGCGATGGCAACCTCGTGTGGACCCGCGATCTGTCCAGCCATGCGGGTCTTGACGTGGATGCCCGTCAGGTATACCTCAGCGACGATGACGATGCGGTACTGGCACTAGACCGCAGTAGCGGCGGCACGCTCTGGAAGCAGCCCGAAATGAAAGGGCGTCAGCTTTCTGCTCCAGTTGCTACTCAAGATCATGTAGTGGTCGGCGACTACGATGGCTATCTGCACTGGCTCAGCAAAGACAGTGGCCGGATCGTTGGCCGAGTTGAGGCTACGAGCAAGGCTATCGTTGCGCCGCCGGTCGTAGCCGGTAATATCGTGTTCGTATACGGTCAAGGTGGCACACTCAGCGCCTTCCGAGCGAGCGAATGAGTACCTAGCCTCACAATCGCGTACCGCTGGCGATACCGTGGTTTCTACGATCCTGGCGGTACTTACCGTTCGATGCGTATTGAAAGGACTGCATGCCGACCTGTTCGGCGCCTAACGGTATCGCCTCGCCGTGTCCAGTCCTATATTGCGAGTTGCCGTTCCCTCACCTCTGGATCGGATCTTTGACTATCTGCCCCCACCGGGTTGCGATCTGAGCATTTTGCGACCGGGTTTGCGGGTACGCGTACCCTTTGGTCGGCGCCATGTGGTCGGTTTTCTGCTGGAACTCGGTACCGACACCACCTTTGATCGCGCTGCACTGCGGCCAGCGTTGGCAGTGCTCGATACCGAAGCGGTATTGCCTGCCGATGTCTTGGCATTATTGCGATGGGCGTGCGGTTACTATCATCATCCCCCCGGCGAGGTCTTCGCCACCGCCTTACCGGTCCTGCTGCGCCAAGGAGAACCGGCCAAGAGCGCCGTACCAGCACCGCTTTGGCGGATTACCGCCGCAGGCCGTGCCATGCTCGCCACCGAATCGCGCCGTGCCCCCAGCCAAAAACGGCTGCTGGATTATTTGGCCCACTGTCCCGATGGTGCCGAACCCGAGAACTTGCGCACGGTGGTACGCGACAGTGCCGCCATCTTGCGTGCACTGCAGGCCAAAGGCTGGGCTGAATCCTTTGATCGTCCGACCCCGATTCTTTCGAAACCCATTTTCACCCCACAGCCATCGCTCGAACCGAGTGCGGCGCAAGCGGCGGCGGTGGCCACGATTACAGCCGAGTTGGATCGCTTCCAAGTCTTTTTGCTGGAAGGCGTCACCGGTAGTGGCAAAACTGAGGTCTACCTGCGCCTGATCGAAGCCGTGCTGGCGCGTGGACGACAAGCACTGATATTGACGCCAGAAATCGGCCTAACGCCACAGTTGCTATCCCGCTTTCGGGAGCGACTGCCGGGACCGCTGGCCGTGCTGCATTCCGGCTTAAGTGACCGGGAACGACTGAACGCCTGGCTGCTGGCGCGTGATGGTATCGCCCAAATCGTGGTCGGCACTCGATCAGCAGTATTCACGCCGCTACAGGCACCCGGCATCCTCATCGTCGATGAAGAGCACGATGCGTCCTTCAAGCAACAGGAAGGTTTCCGCTATCACGCACGTGATCTGATGGTGATTCGTGGCCGACAGCTCGGTATTCCTGTCGTGCTGGGTTCGGCCACCCCGGCTCTGGAAAGCAGCCACAATGCACAACGCGCCCGATATCACCTGCTGCGCTTACCAGATCGGGTCGGTGGCGGGACCAAAGCGCCCATCGAGATCCTGGATGTGCGTCGCCAACGGATGAACGAGGGGCTATCGCGACCGCTGCTAGAACGCATGCGAACCCACCTGGACCGCAACGAGCAGGTACTGCTGTTTCTCAATCGGCGCGGCTTTGCCCCGATTCTGCTGTGCCACGAATGCGGTTGGCTGAGTCAATGCCGTCACTGCGACGCCCGCATGACTCTACATCTGCGCCAACGTCGGTTGATCTGCCACCATTGTGGCGATAGCCGTTCGCTGGACGCGGCCTGCCCGCTCTGCGGCAGCGTGGATCTACGCGCACTCGGTCAGGGCACCGAACGTTTGGAGACGACGCTGCGGCAAGAATTCCCGGAGACCGACATAACCCGGATTGATCGTGACAGCACCCGTCGTCGCGGCAGCCTCGAAACTCTGCTGGCCGATATCCACCAAGGTGGTCGTCGCATCCTGATCGGTACTCAGATGCTGGCCAAAGGTCATCATTTTCCAGAAGTGACTCTGGTCGGAATCGTCGACGCCGACCAGGGTTTGCATGGCCTCGACTTTCGATCTGGCGAGCGTATGGCGCAATTGATTCTCCAGGTGGCGGGTCGCGCTGGCCGGGCCGAAAAGCCGGGAGTCGTTGTTATTCAGACCCATCATCCCGATCACCCGCTGCTACACATTTTGGTATCCGAGGGTTATCCGGCATTCGCGGTGGCGGCACTGGCGGAGCGACAGGCGGCGTGGCTGCCCCCATTTGCTTATCAAGCATTGCTGCGAGCAGAAGCAGATGATCCAGAGCGGGCTATCGCTTTTCTACACCTTGCGCGGGCGCTAGCGGATTCTGGAACCGAAAGAATCGAGATATTGGGTCCAGCACCGGCGCCAATGGAGCGCCGTGCTGGCCGTTATCGCGCACATCTGCTCCTGCAAGCCGGGCAGCGCCAAGATTTGCATCGTTTTCTGGAGGATTGGATCACGCAATTACGGGCGAAGCACACAGATCGCCAAGTACGCTGGTCGCTGGATGTCGATCCGATGGAGTTATTCTGACTACCGTTTTACAAACCGGCTGGGGCACCCCAGTCTTTACATGATGATTTAATCCATATAAATCAATTCATTAATGAATATAAATATAATCATTATTTATAAGAAGCCTAATGGTGGACTATTTCTTCTAAGTGATTTTCAACGTTTTCAAAGAATTGAAAAAAATAACTCTCCCTTTCACTCTTTACTTGGCGCGGTATACAACTAGACTTTCAGGTGCTTGCGGGATTTCTCCGTAGCCAAGAGTAACCCTTACAAGACGTGGTGTATTGGGATTGATGTCTGGGAGATCCCTGGATCAGGTGGGCTCTTCTACCCGGATCATGGGCGAGCCACCAGCCTCTCTCATCGCGACAACCTCGTCATTTACTCGCACCAATGGGAAAGTGATATGCAACAAGATTTAGTTCACGCCATAAAAAGTAACCCGAAATACCACGAACTAGTATCAAAGCGCTCCAAATTTGCCTGGAGTATGTCCATTCTGATGCTGGTGATCTATTACGCCTTCATCCTGGTCGTCGCCTATGACAAGCCACTCCTAGCCACTCCTCTGTGGGCTGGCGCCACCATGACGATCGGCATTCCAGTCGGCGTTGCGGTGATCGTTTCTGCCTTCGTCCTGACGGGTATCTACATCCAGCGGGCTAACTCTGTTTTCGACCGGCTGACTCGGGAAATTAAGGAGGAAGTGCTATGAGGCTTTGGAAATACACGTTTCCGACAATCCTCCTAACCCTCGCTGCTGGTAGCGCCTTGGCCGCCGGTGGCGATATGGGACAAGTTGAGAAGCAGGCGCTCAATATTCCCGCCATCATCATGTTCTTGGTTTTCGTCGCCGCCACTTTGGGCATCACCTACTGGGCAGCACAGCGCACCAAGACTGCCAAGGATTTCTACGCAGCCGGCGGCGGTATTACCGGCTTTCAAAATGGCTTGGCGATTGCGGGCGATTACATGTCCGCCGCCTCATTCCTGGGTATCTCCGGCCTGGTATTCCTGAACGGCTATGACGGGCTGATCTTCTCGGTGGGCTGGCTGGTGGGTTGGCCGATCATCATGTTCCTGATCGCCGAACAGCTGCGCAATCTGGGCAAATATACCTACGCTGACGTGGTTTCTTACCGCTTCGAGCGGGTACCAATGCGTAGCTTGGCGGCCACCGCTGCCCTGGTTGTGGTTGTTCTGTACCTGATCGGCCAGATGGTCGGCGCTGGCAAGTTGATTCAGGTTCTGTTCGGCCTGGATTACGTCTATGCCGTCATTATCGTCGGCGTGCTGATCATCATGTACGTTACTTTCGGTGGCATGCTGGCCACCACCTGGGTACAGATCATCAAGGCAGGTTTGTTGCTGTTTGGTGCCACCATCATCGCCTTCGGCGCGCTGTACTTCGCCTCCGATGGCACCATGAGTCCCGAACGGATGTTCCAGAAGGCGGTCGAGATTCACCCCAAGAAAGATGCGATCATGGGGCCGGGCGCCCTAGTGAGCGATCCGATCGAGGCAATCTCGCTCGGTTTGGCGTTGATGTTCGGTACGGCGGGCTTGCCGCATATCCTGATGCGATTCTTCACTGTGGGTAATGCTATCGAAGCCCGCAAGTCTGTGTTCTATGCCACTGGCTGGATCGGTTATTTTTACATTCTCACCTTCTTGATGGGCTTTGGTGCCATCGTACTGCTGACTGGCCATCCCGAATTCGCCGATCCTGCTGCAATTGGCGGTATCAAGGGCGGCCAAAATATGGCGGCAGTTAACCTAGCGACGGCAGTTGGCGGTAATTTGCTGCTCGGCTTCATCTCCGCCGTGGCTTTCGCCACCATTCTGGCGGTGGTGTCTGGTCTGACTCTGGCGGGCGCATCCGCTATCTCGCACGATCTGTACGCCAATGTGTTCGCTCACGGCAACGTCAACGAACAACAGGAAATCCGGATGTCCAAGATCGCTACTGTGGTGCTGGGTATCATTGCCATCCTGCTCGGTATCGCCTTCGAGAAGCAAAACATCGCTTACCTAGTGGCGCTGACCTTCTCGGTGGCGGCCAGTGCCAATTTCCCGATCCTGCTGATGTCGATCTACTACGGCAAAATGACCACGCGCGGCGCTCTGATCGGCGGTTGGCTGGGTCTGATCAGTGCGACCACTTTGGTGATCATTGGCCCGACAGTATGGAAAGAGATCTTGCAACTGGGTGATCCGATCTTCCCGTACAAGTACCCGGCGTTTATCTCGATGACTGTCGCCTTCCTGGGTATCTGGATCGGCTCGATGCTGGATACCAGCGAACGCGCCAAACTGGAACATGCCGCTTTTGAGGCACAGGATGTGCGTTGCCAGACCGGCATCGGCGCTGAAGGTGCATCCAGCCACTAAAAGGCTAGGCTGGCTCAGTCGGCCGGGCTAGCACCCTTGAACTGGCTGAATCCTGTTAAGATTAAACCCCTTCCGGTTCGCGCCGCGAAGGGGTTCTTAATTTGGCCACTCGGAATGAAGCGCTGTGACTATCTCGGATCATCAAGCGTTCCTCGCGCGCCTTGCCCCCTTTAATCAGATTCCCGAATCGGAATTGGCGCAGCTTATTGGCGAACTGACAACCAGTCATTTCCAAACCGGTGAGGTGCTACTCAAGGCTGGTGAAATTCCAGCTTGCCTGTATCTGGTCCTCGATGGCACGGTCTGGGAAGTGGAGGTGGACGAGGACCCTCACTTACTCGCTACTTTGGCCAATGACGCGCACTCGGGCAAAACCGATGAGCGCTCTGTAACCTACGTGATTTCGTTTTATGGCCAAGAAGATGTTTTCGATGCCCGAGCGCTGCTGGAAGGCACCAGTAAACATAGCTTTATCGCTAGGGAACCGACTGAATGTCTGTTGATGCCACGGCCGGTGTTTTTGCGTATCGTGCAGGCATATCCGCAGCTGGCCGACTTCTATCATCAGAAGATTTCCCAACGCGTTGCTACCCTGCGGGAAGGTGGCCAAGCTCGTGATCTGACTGCATTCACCATCGCCAAGGTGCAGGATGCCTATATTCATCCGCCCCGATTTGTAGCCGCCGAAACGTCTATCCATCAAGCTGCACTGGCGATGAAGGCCAATAAAACCAACTCGTTGCTGGTAACTCGCGGGAATGAGATCGGTATCGTTACGGCCACCGATCTGCGCGAGGCCGCTATTATCCAGCGGCAGTCGGTGGACGAAGCAATCGGGCCGCTGGCCAGCTATGAACTGATCGCCATGCAACCGGACGATTTTCTGTTCAATGCCCTGCTACGGATGACCCGCCACAATATCAACCGGCTGGTGATCCGCGATGGTAAAACCATTTACGGCATTCTCGAACAAATCGATCTGCTGAGTTATCTCTCCAACCACTCGCACCTGATCGCCCTGCAAATCGAACGGGCACAATCCAAAGAGGAACTGCAGTGGGCCAGTCGTGATCTGGTCAACGTGATCCGCGATCTCGACGCCAAGGGCATCAAGATTCGCTATATCATGCAATTGGTGTCGGAACTGAATAAGAAGCTGCTGCGCAAATTATTCGATTTACTGGCGCCGCCGGATTTGCTGGATAATGCCTGCCTGCTGGTGCTGGGCAGCGAGGGCCGTGAGGAACAGGTACTAAAGACCGATCAGGATAACGCGCTGATCCTGCGCGACAGCATCGACCCGACCACCCTGGATGCGATCACCCACGAGTTCACCGAAAGCTTGATCGAGTTTGGTTACCCACGCTGTCCTGGCAATATCATGGTATCCAATCCCTACTGGACCAAATCGATCGCAGCATTTAAGAACGAACTGTTCCAATGGATCGTGCATCCCACCCACGAATCCTTTTTGCAATTTGCCATTTTTTGCGATGCTACCGCTGTGGCAGGGGACGAAAATCTGCTTCGACATGTTAAGGACCACATGTATCGCCTGCTCAATAATCATGGTTCCTTCTACAGTCAGTTCGCCAAGAGCACCATGGCGTTCGAGACACCGCTGGGGTTTTTCACCAATTTCGTGCTGGAAAAAAATCGTGACGAACTGGATTTAAAAAAAGGCGGTATCTTTCCCATCGTCCATGGCGTGCGTAGTCTGGCGCTGGAATATCGATTACCACAAACCAACACCTTGGAACGGATCAACGCGCTGAGTCAGCGCAACCTATTTCAACCGTCTTTCGGTACCGAACTGAGCGAGGCTTTCACCTACCTTTCCGCCCTGCGGACTCAGGCTGGACTGAGAAAGATCGAGCAGGGACAACCGCAAGACAATTATCTGAACCCCAAGGAACTGAACAAACTAGAACGGGAACTGTTGCGCGATTCGTTCAAGATCGTCAACGAGTTCAAAAAGTTTGTCTCCTACCACTTCAAGCTTGGAATGGTCAGTTGACCGAGGAACCCTAGCCGGAGGTTTTTGCTTGAAAACGCACCTGCAATCACTCCTGACCCAGGCGCTACATCGCTTGCAGCAGGATGGTCTGTCGCTGGATGAAGTACCAACGGCAATTCCGCTGGAACGCACTCGCGACCGGGTACATGGCGATTTCGCCAGCACCATCGCCTTAGCCCTGGCCAAGATCGCCCGTTGCAAGCCACGCGATCTGGCCGAACGCATCAAAGCTGCCTTGCCACCTTCCACTCATGTTGCCAAGGTGGAAATCGCTGGCCCTGGCTTTATCAATTTCTTTTTGGCACCGGCGGCCTATCACGCGACGATTGGCGAGATCTTCGACCAAGGTGATCATTTCGGTCGCAGCACCATCGGCGGTAACCGGTGCGTACAGGTGGAATTCGTCTCTGCCAATCCCACCGGACCCCTTCACGTCGGACACGGCCGTGGTGCGGCATTTGGCGCCACGGTGGCCAATCTGTTGGAAGCGGTCGGTTATCGGGTCCATCGCGAATACTATGTCAACGATGCGGGCCGCCAGATGGACATCTTGGCCACCAGCATTTGGCTGCGCTACCTGGAACACTGCGGCGAACGGTTTCGCTTTCCCAGCAACGGCTATCGGGGCGATTATGTGCGCAACATCGCCACTCGCCTCTATGCCGAGCATGACGGCGCCTATGTCGTCTCAGCGACACAGGTATTTGCGGATCTGCCGCCGGATGAAATCCGTAATGAAGCGGGAGAAGTGGTCTCTGGCGATAAGGAAGCACATATTGATGCCTTAGTCGCGCGTGCTCGTACTCTGTTGGGTGGTCATCGTTATCGCTATATCTTCGATCTGGGCTTGAATATCATCCTGGACGATATTCGCGATGATTTGGGCGAGTTTGGGGTCATCTACGACCAGTGGTACTCCGAACTCACCCTGGCCGAACAGGGTGCGGTCAACAAGACCATCAAACGATTGCGCGATCAGAATTACATCTACGAACAGGAAGGAGCGCTTTGGTTTCGCTCCAGCGCTTTCGGTGATGAAAAGGATCGGGTGGTGCAGCGAGAAAACGGTCAAACCACCTATTTCGCTTCGGATATCGCCTACCATCTAGAAAAATTCGAGCGTGGCTTCGACCGGGTCATCGACGTCTGGGGCGCTGACCATCATGGTTACATCCCACGAGTTAAGGCAGCGTTGCAGGCTTTGGGAGAGAATCCCGACCGTTTGGATGTATTACTGGTACAGTTCGCCATTCTCTACCGCAACGGCGAACGGGCCCAGATGTCGACACGCTCCGGCGATTTTGTCACCTTGCGCGAGCTGCGCCAAGAAGTCGGCAACGATGCTGCCCGTTTTTTTTACGTCATGCGCAAGAGCGAACAGCATCTGGACTTCGATCTCGACCTCGCCAAGTCGCAATCCAAGGATAATCCCGTATACTATATCCAGTATTCGCATGCCCGAGTTTGTAGTGTCTTGAGACAGCTGCATGAAAAAGGACTCTCCCGAGATCTGGGACGCGGTCAAGCACACTTGGCACTGCTGGTTGAACCGCATGAGGAAAGCTTGCTCGTAGCACTATCGCGTTATCCCGAAGTGGTGGAAATGGCGGCGCTCAACCATGAGCCGCATCAGCTGGCGCACTATCTACGCGATCTGGCCAATGCCTTCCACACTTATTACAACGAGCATCGGGTCTTGGTGGACGACGACGCACTGCGTGATGCCCGGCTCAATCTGAGTCTAGCGACACGGCAGGTCATTAAAAACGGTCTTTCCCTACTGGGGGTTTCGGCTCCGGAGGTCATGTGAGTATCCGACGCGACTATAAACCCACCTCGACCTGGCAACACCGTCGCCGGTCAGTGCGTCGCCATGGTCTGCTGGTCGTCACGCTGGTGCTGATCGGTTTGTTTGGCGGGTTGCTGACTTATGTCAAGGGCAATTGGGTTGATGAACAAGCGGCCACAACCGCCGCCGCTTCAGCCAGCATGCCCACACCAGCGATCAGTGACCACGCTGCTGCTGCCAGGGCTAGGCCGGTTCGACCTGAAGCCATACCCGCACCACTCAAACCGAAATATGACTTTTATACCGAGCTGCCTAAACGGCAGATCCATTTTCAGCGGGATATCCCCAATCCAGGTAATATGCTGCGCCAGCCCTTTGACTGGCCACGACCAGCGATCGAGCCACCGGCACCATCGGAAAAGAATCGGATAGCACCACTCATGATCCAAGCAGCTGCTAACCGCACAATGCTCAGGAACGCATGATAACTTTCCTGTGTTTCTGAAAGATGCTTCTGATTCTTATCCTTAAAACCTAATCCTCTGAGCAATCCAGCGGCCATCACCTTTTTCGTCACCGAGTTTTTGCCATGAACCTGCCCGAAATCGTGCAGAACTACCTGGACCAGCGACAATTACCTTATCGCACGATCACGTATCCGGCTAACGAAACGCTGGCTCAAGTCGCAACACGGCTTGAGCTGCCTATTGGGCGAGTGATGCGAGTCGTTCTCCTCAAGGATCAATCCGGTCTGATAATGGCTATCCTTCCGAGCAGCCACATCCTGGATTTTTCCTTGCTGTGTCGCGCATTACAGCGCGATCTGGAGCCTTTACACGGCGCTCAAACTGCCAGCTTTTTCCAGAATCAAGGTTGCAAGGCAGGTTCTTATCCCCCCTTGCCCCAGGCTTTCGGTGTTTCCGCTCTGGTTGATGACAGTCTGCTGGTAGCGGACGAGGATGAAATCTACTTCGATGGTGGCAGTGGCGATACCTTGATCGGTATGCGCGGTGTCGATTTCCACAGTTTGCTCGATGAGGCGCGCTGGGAACATTTTGCAATTCCCATCAGTGATCTCGATTCCCTGCTAAACCAGCAGGCGATCACCCCGAAAAACCTAGCCAGTATCTCCAACCGTTACACGCCGATGGGGTTGCAGGAAGGGATCGAGTCCATCACCGAACTGCCGATCATGTCGCAAACCACGCGACAGATCCTGTTGCTGCGTACCTATGAGACCATCAGTACTCGGGACATCCTCAGCATCGTCAGCCACGACCCCAGCCTAGCTGCACAGGTGATGTATTGGGCACATTCGCCGCTATACAGCCATCTTGATGCAATCGATTCGTTGCAAACCGCTATCGACCGAGTGCTGGGTGTCGACAATACGCTCAATCTGCTGCTTGGCTCTAGCATGAGTCAGACGTTCCGTATTCCGGCTGACGGTCCGGCGGGCCTGCAAGCCTTCTGGCGGCACAGTATTTATTGCGCCTCCTTGGTCAATGAACTGGTCAAGTTATTGCCCGAATCGATGGATATCAAGCCGGGCTTAGCCTACCTGGGTGGGCTGCTGCACAATTTTGGTTGCCTCGTATTGGGTCATGTGTTCCCAGCCCGTTTTTTTCTGTTCAATCGGTTTCTGGCGGTCAATCGGCATGTACCGATCAAGATGGTTGAACGCTATGTTCTGGGTGCTGAACATTGGCAGATCGGCGCCTGGCTGATGCAGGCATGGTCCATGCCTGAGGAGGTCATCGCTGCCGTGCGCTGGCACCACCACGAAGACTGTACGCAGCCTCATGCGGCCTATTCCAATCTGGTGCTGATCGCCAACCGCCTGTTGCATCACCTTGGGATCGGGCACGAAGAAAATGATCGCCTGCCAGCCTTAGCTATGCTCACACTGGGCATCAGCCGAGATCAGGCCATGGTGGCACTAGCGCATGTACAAGAGAACGCGCAGGCGCTCGATAGCCTGTCTGGAGCACTGCAACTGTCCTCCGAGAATCAAGACGGGGTCTGAATTACCTTATCCAGCGCTTCAAGGATCGTTTGCGATGGCTCTTTAACGCGAGCCGAATCGCGTTGAGTTTGCTTATCGCCAAAACGCAAAGGGCGAAGCCGCTCGGCTCCGCCCCATCTAAGGCACCTCACGGCACGGTTACAACGCGCTGGGACCGATTTCACCAGTCCGAATTCGAATCGCGCGCTCCAAGTCGAAGATGAAGATCTTGCCGTCGCCGATCTTGCCGGTATTGGCGGTGGAGCAGATCGCTTCCACCACCTTATCGACCAAACTATCGTCTATAGCGATTTCCAATTTGACCTTCGGCAGGAAATCCACCACATATTCGGCACCGCGATATAGCTCGGTGTGCCCTTTCTGACGGCCGAAACCCTTGACTTCGGTCACGGTGATCCCCTGCACCCCGATAGCCGACAGGGCCTCCCGCACATCGTCCAATTTGAACGGTTTGATGACTGCAGTGACTAGCTTCATGGATACCCTCTAGCGTTCGCTTGACTTGAAAAACACGATGCCCACACGGAAATATAACCGAAATACCGGGCTGCGTGCGATGATGGACGGACACCGAGTCCTGTGATTCTCGGTATCCGCCGACCCCAGACCTTATAAGTTGTAGCCACGCTCGTCGTGTAGCGCGATATCCAGACCTTCGGTTTCCTGCTCGCTGGCGACCCGCAGGCCGATCACGGCATCGACGATCTTCAGAATCACGAAGCTTAGAATGCCCGAATAAACCACGGTGAACAGAACGCCCTGTGTCTGGACCCACAACTGGCCACCAACGGTCATACCTTCGACCAGACCCGCGCCACCCAGGCTAAGATCGGCGCACAGGCCGGTCAGGATCGCGCCGATGATACCGCCCACCGCATGCACGCCAAATACGTCAAGCGAATCGTCATAGCCCAGTATCCGTTTTAGCTTGGTGGAAGCCAGGAAACAGACGACACCAGACGCAACACCGATCAGCAACGCGCCCATCGGGCCCGCTGTACCGGAAGCTGGAGTAATAGCCACCAAGCCAGCGACCGCACCCGATGCGATGCCCAACACGCTGGGCTTACCGTGAGAGACCCATTCCGCGAACATCCAGCTAAGTGCTGCCGTTGCGGTCGCGATCTGAGTGACCAGCATGGCCATACCCGCCGAGGCATTGGCCGCCACCGCACTACCGGCATTGAAGCCGAACCAACCGACCCACAGCATCGAGGCACCCATGATGGTGTAGGTCAGATTGTGTGGTGGCATGGCAGTCGTAGGATAACCGCGACGCTTGCCGAGCACCAAACAGGCCACCAATCCGGCGATACCGGCGTTGATATGCACCACCGTGCCACCGGCGAAATCCAGCACACCCCAATCCCACATCAATGCGCCATTACCCCCCCATACCATGTGAGCAACCGGGGCGTAAACGACAGTGAACCAGATCGCCATGAACAGCAATAAGGCCGAGAACTTCATCCGTTCGGCGAAAGCACCAACGATCAGCGCGGGGGTGATGATCGCGAAGGTCATCTGGAAAGTGACGAACAGAGTTTCCGGTATGGTCGCAGTCAAGCTATCGCGACTGATCCCACTCAGAAAGGCTTTGCCAAGACCGCCAACGAAGGTATAGAGATTGATGGCTTCCTTGGTCATCCCGGTCGTATCAAACGCCATGCTATAGCCATAAATCGTCCATAGCACGGTCATCAGCGCGGTGATAGCAAAGCATTGCATCATCACCGACAGTACGTTCTTGGCGCGCACCATACCGGCGTAAAACAGCGACAGGCCGGGAATGGTCATAAACAGTACCAAGGCGGTGGAGGTCAACATCCAGGCGGTATCCCCCGAATCCAAGGTCGGCGGTGCTGCTTCCTGAGCTAACGCCAACGCAGGTAGCAGCAGTGCGGACATCAGCAGCAGCAAACCACCGTTCTTTGCTGTTTGTATCGTTCTTGTCATTACTAAAATTCTCCTGGAATTGAAAACGAAGGAAATCAATAAATTGGGAGTGGACTCTTCGTGGATAAACAACGGCCGCTAAACCCATGCACGGCGTTGCCCGCAAGCAAGCCACCATGCCATACGATTCAAGACCCTACCGACACACATACCCTCACAACGCATTTGCCCCAGACTCGCCGGTACGGATGCGAACGGCGTTGTCCAAATCGAAAATGAAAATCTTACCGTCGCCCACTTTGCCCGTGTTGGCGGCATCAGAAATCACCTCGACCACTCGGTCTGCCAGCTCGTCGGTCACACCCACCTCGATCTTGATCTTGGGCAGAAAATCCACCACATACTCCGCGCCTCGATACAGTTCGGTATGGCCCTTTTGCCGACCGAAACCCTTCACTTCGGTCACCGTGATACCTTGTGCGCCCACCTCTGAAAGTGCTTCCCGGACATCATCCAGTTTGAATGGCTTGATAACCGCGGTGATCAGTTTCATCGATCAAAATCTCCTATGCATGGCTTGGGACACCCCAGCGGGGCGCGGTCTGTTATTTCGTGCGTCTGGACGGTTTGCAACCGTCAGTGCTGACGGTGCGATGTGTTCATCTAAAAGCATATCGCGTGCCACCCTAATATAATTATTAAAAACAATTAGTTATATTTAAATCCTAGCAATTTTTTTCATTTATCAATCCGTAGCCGGGCGCGAGCACCCCGTATTGCACTATTTTTGTGCATCGAAGCGAGACACATAAACCTTGAAATCCCGTTAAACTTAAATAATGGCAATCCCTCAATACGGAGGTACGGTGATGATCGACCCCAAAAGCTTTGACGACTTGGCCAAACGCTTGACCGAAGCGCTGCCACCCGGCTTTCGCCAATTTCAGGCGGAGATGGAAAAAAACCTCCATGTGGCGCTGCAAGCGGCCTTCTCCAAACTGGATCTGGTGACGCGTGAGGAATTCGACGTACAACAAGCCGTGCTGGCCCGGACTCGTGCTAAGCTGGAGGCACTGGAGAAACAAGTCGCTGAGCTGGAAAATAAAACTGCGAGTGGTAAACGGCGTAAATCCGCAGAAAAATCGGCTGAACCCGGAGAAGATGAACACTGACATCAGTGATTTTTCCCCTACCACCACGAGGCGGCGCAACGAAATGGCGCACTCCTTTCATAACGGGCCTCTATCGCTGTACCGCCATGCACTCTAATGGTGCACGGCGGTTTCAGCGACCGTTATCCCAACCTGATCCACCGTTTGACGGCCATCCCTAGCGGCTCGCGGAATTCCCATGTCGCTCGCCATTGTTCACACTCGCGCTCAAGTCGGCATCGATGCACCGCCGGTCAGCGTGGAAGTTCATTTGTCCACCGGCCTACCGGGGCTGTTCATCGTTGGCCTGCCGGAAGCGGCAGTGAAGGAAAGCAAAGACCGGGTACGTGGCGCCATCCTCAATAGCCACTTCGAATTTCCCAGCCGCCGCATCACCATCAACCTGGCACCAGCCGATTTACCCAAGGAAGGCGGTCGCTTCGATCTACCGATTGCATTGGGTATTTTGGCGGCTTCTGGCCAGATCAGCCGCGAACGTCTGGGGCAGTACGAATGCCTCGGTGAGCTGGCGCTAGGCGGTGAGCTGCGTGGCGTGCGCGGGGTATTGCCAGCGGCGTTGGCCTGCCGTGACGCCGGGCGCACTCTGCTAGTAGCGGCCAGCAATGCTGCCGAGGCGCTACTGGCGGGTGGTGCAACCGTTCTGGGAGCGGCGCATTTGCTGGAAGTTTGCCAACAACTGAATACTGGCACCGCCCTGCAACCCGCACATCCCCCCCCGCGGCCGGAACCAGAACCCTTTCTGGAGCGAGATCTGGGCGATGTACGTGGTCAGCAACACGCCAAGCGCGCACTGGAAATCGCCGCTGCTGGTGGTCATAACCTGTTGTTGATCGGTCCACCCGGCACCGGCAAGACCATGCTCGCCAGCCGATTGCCTGGCATCATGCCGCCGCTGGGCGAGATCGAGGCATTGGAAACCGCCGCTATTGCTTCTATCAGCGCCCAAGGATTGGACTTGCGGCAGTGGGGAACACGACCGTTTCGCGCACCGCACCACACCGCCTCGGCGGTAGCATTGGTGGGTGGCGGAGGGCTACCACGACCCGGTGAGATCTCGATGGCTCACCATGGCGTGTTGTTCCTAGACGAGCTGCCGGAGTATGACCGACGGGTGCTGGAAGTACTGCGCGAGCCGATGGAATCTGGACATATCACCATCTCCCGTGCTGCGCGCCAAGCCGATTTCCCAGCACGATTTCAGTTGGTGGCCGCCATGAATCCCTGTCCTTGTGGTTATCTGGGCGATGCCGAACGACGCTGTGCTTGCGGCCAGGAGCAGGTGCGGCGCTATCGGGCGCGGGTATCAGGGCCATTGCTGGATCGCATTGACCTACACATCGAGGTGCCTCGGTTGGCACATCGGATTTTGCGTGGGGATGTGCCTGAAGAAAACAGCGCTACGGTCCGAGTGCGGGTCTGCGCCGCTTACGAACGGCAACTACAGCGAGCCGGAAAGCCCAACAGCGCCTTGCGTACCCGCGAGATCGAGCGGCACTGTGCCCTGAGCGATGCGGATTATCGCCTGCTGGAACAAGCACTAGAGCGGTTGGGACTGTCGCCGCGTGCCTACCACCGCATTCTAAAAGTGGCCCGGACCATCGCCGATCTGGCGGGTAGCGACGGGATCAAAACCCCACATCTCACCGAAGCCATCAGCTATCGCGCGCTGGACCGGAGCTTGGCGCGCTAGCCCAACATCGTTCGACCCCTTGCTCTATGCACCGCGAGAGAAAGCTCATGACTCGTACTGATCGCACCACCGGGACTCCACTCACCCTGTCGTCACGCCCGCTATGGGGGACCATACTACTGTTCTGGGCTTTGATAGCGGTTGCCCAGGCACAAATCTCCGATCTCAAAGTGGAAGCTTTGGTTGAGGCGTTACGCCTGTCGGCGCCACAAGAGCACAGTAGCGGGCTGTACAGCGACTGGCAGGTTAAACCAGACAATATCACGCGCTGGTCACAGCGTTGCCTGAATCGGGAAATTACCCCAGAGCAGTTCGCCGCCGATGAGGATCTGGCCCGTCAGGTGTTGGTCTGCGTGATGGGACCGGTATTGCGCGAACAATTTACAGCCAGCAACCAAAATGAAATCGTCGCGGTACAGCGCGCCGCCGCTTGGTGGATGACTGGAGACCCGCAGCAATACCGCGAAGGCGCAACCAGCAGCTATACCCTCAAGGTGCTGGAAACCTATCTGCAGTTTTTCTGATCATCTCAACGAGCCGCCTGAGCCGCCTGCCCTCAGACCAGAAAATCTGCTGCCTTGACCGTCCGCATGCCGCGCTTTTGCATATCGGCTACGAACTGCTGGCCCAACGCCTCAAAGCCGGGCACCGATGAGCTGGTATCCGCGATCAATACCAGCTTGCGGATGTTCTCCGGGTTAAAAGCATCAGCGATATCCCGGACCGTGTTGGCGACGCAGTGTGAGAGCGCCTGACCGGACAGCGCCACCATATCGGCATGTTCCAACGCCTCGATCAAGCGCCGGTTGATCTGGGTATTGGGATCATCTCGATCAGGCACATCCGCCTTGATCGCCGAATAGTGCTCGGTCCAGGGATTTTGCCCCTTGTTCACATAATCCACCCGTGCGAATCGGGTTTCTTCCCAAGTGCGCAATGCTTTGGCCACCACGGGCATCACATTATGGCCCCAGGTACCGACCAAACAGTGCGGTGGCCAGATAGTCAGTTGGTAGCGACCGTTATCGTGCAACGCTTGGATGTAAGTCCGCGCCCGTTGCTGGCTACGCGGATCGAAAGTCCGCCAGATACCTGTTTCGATATCGCTCACACCGATCTGGGTAAAAGAGGGTGGCGGCTGACCAGCGGCATCGACCCAAAATAGTGGATGGGAGATATCCACCAGTTGATGGGTATCGAGCGTGACATGAATGTGGTCGATGCGGTCACGCAACCGCTCCAGCAGATGCGCCAAGCGTTCGGCATCCGCCCCGGCCCCTGTTACTGGCAACGCCGCGTCCGGCGTATCGCTAAAATCATTTTGCGGATCGATGATCAAAAATTCGAGAGACATGAGGAATTTCCTCAAAGAGATTGGCTGATGAACTGCTCAAAACTGTGAAGTTAGATCTGACACATTCATAGATTTCGCGTGGGATTAATACGCCTACTCCCATGCAGATACTGATCCTATACGATACACTGGAGTCAGTTTGCACAAGAATCCTAATCCAATGATGCCCGTGATGCCCGACACTCATTCATCCCAGAACAGCTCATCCCTCCAAGAGCTTTCTCCCTCCCAGGAACTTTCTCCGCCCCAGGAGCCTTCTCCACCTCTGGAGCGGCTGCCACTAGAAGAGCTGTATCCAAGCTGTTTTGACTGGAGTAAACCGAAACCGCTGAAGATTGGCATCCACAACGACATCATCGCTGATGGCCATGATCGTGCACGGGTCCGTCGAGCGTTGGGGGCCTATTGCGACCGCTTGAATTACCATCGGGCGATGAAAGTGGGTGCGATTCGTATCGATCTGAATGGTCAGCCCGCAGGAGCGGTCACCGAACAGGATGTCAAATTAGCCAGAATGTCGCTGCAAAAGCACTCCAAATCGGCTAGCGCGGCCATGCCGCCTAGCGACACCCCTATTCCACGAGAAAATCTGGTGCCTGGCCGTTTGGAAGTGTCCGTGAAATTTTCGGAATTACCCGAGACCCAGCCCATACCGAACGGCATGAAGATCGGAATACCGACTCAGGACGCGGTGGTATGGGCGGATCTGAACTCCGCATCCTGGCATCAATTGGAGCAGGCGATAAATACCTGGCCACGATGGCTCGCGATCATCAGTGGTTCGCT
>JACSSB010000242.1 GCA_014879435.1 Phycisphaerales bacterium | reverse complement strand
CAGGATCTGAGCTTCAGCGTCGCCCCCGGCGAATTCGTATTGCTGGCCGGAGCCAGCGGTTCTGGCAAGTCCACGCTATGCCGGTTGCTGAACGGTTTGATTCCGCAATTGCGCGGTGGTGAGGTCGATGGCGATCTCATCGTGGCCGGAGCTGACCCGCGTCGAACCCCACCACGGCAGATGAGCCAAGCGGTCGGTTTGCTGCTCCAACGCCCGGACACCCAGTGTCTGGCCGCGACCGTCACCCGCGATCTGGCCTTTGGCCCCGCCTGTCAGGGTCTGGACCGGCTGAGTATCGCTCGACGGGTACGAGAAGCGGCGAAACAATTGGATATCATCCATTTACTGCAGCGTTCGCCGCACACCTTATCCGGCGGCGAGCAACAGCGGGTGGCATTGGCGGGCGTACTGACGCTAGAGCCACGATTGCTGGTCCTGGACGAACCTTTTGCTTTTCTTGACGCACTCGGTGCGGCCCGGCTACGCATCTTGTTGCGCCAGTTACACGCGGCGGGCGTCACCCTCATCGTGGCTGAACATCGAATCAGCGAAATCGCGGCGGACGCCAACCGCATGCTGGTGCTGCACCAAGGTCGCTTGGTGGCAGACGGCTCACCGGACACCGTTCTGGCCAGCAATATCGCCCACTGGGATCTGGAACTGCCAGGATCGACAAGCCCACGCCCATCACGCGGAACAACACCGACCAAAGCCGTGATCGAATGGGATCAGATCTGGTGCGAGCGCAACGGTCAACCGACGCTGCAAGGAGCGAGTCTGGGCGGTGCGCCCGGTGAGATCGTGGCGTTGTTGGGGGCCAATGGCGCGGGTAAAAGCACCTTGCTGCGGCATGGCAATGGCTTATTGCGTGCCCAACGGGGCGCAGTCCGCGTGCTGGGACGTCCGGTTGGCCGCCGCACGGTGACAGAACTGGCGCGTGAGGTCGGGTTGGTGATCCAGCAACCGGCACGGATGCTGTTCGCTCCCACGGTGCGTGCCGAACTGGCTGCTGGACCGCTGGCCCTGCGCCGCCATGATCCCCTCTGGTGCGCCCGCCTGAGCGAGCGTTTTGGCCTCGATCCACTGCTGGATCGATCACCGCAGTTGCTGAGCGCCGGGGAGCAGCGACGCGTGGCGATTGCGGCCATATTGGCGTCCCGACCACGCATCCTGCTCCTGGACGAGCCTACCGCCGGTCAGGATAGCCAAGCCCGCACGACGTTGCATGCCCTGCTCGACGAATGCGCCACCGAAGGCGTCGCAATTATCGTGGCGACACATGATCTGAGCTGGGCTTATTCCCTGTGCCATCGCTGGGCGGTACTGACGGAAGGATGCATCGCCGCCGACTCCGATCCAGCGACGGTGCTGGCACAACCGGAAATCATGCACCGTGCCCGCCTCTCCACTCTGGCATTGGCCGCTTGATGAATAAGCCCGATCTACAGTTACTGGCACCCCTGCCGACACAAGGCGACGGTTTTGACCCACGTGCTAAGCTGGCTGTCTATCTGCTAAGTTTCGGACTGATCCTGCTCAGCACACAGGTTACGGATTTACTGCTGTTCAACGTCGCCGCACTGGTGGGGGTAGGGGTATCGCGCACCGGCTCATCCTGGTGGCGCATCGTGCGTATGCTATGGCCAACCTTGTTGCTGTTTGCGGCCATCATCGGATTCGGCGGTGGCGGCCCCGAGGCCGCCATTGGCGCAGTATTGCGCTTGCTGGCTCTGGTCACAGTTAGCGGGGTATTTTTCGCTATCACCTCACCGGAGGAATTGAGCGAAGCCTTACTGGCCAGCGGCCTGCCGCCACAAGCCGCCTTTCTCTTGGAAGGCACCTTGCGTTTTAC
Organism: Phycisphaerales bacterium; assembly: GCA_014879435.1. Taxonomy (GTDB): domain Bacteria; phylum Pseudomonadota; class Gammaproteobacteria; order Competibacterales; family Competibacteraceae; genus Competibacter. Next base: position 2,116 of record JACSSB010000242.1, on the reverse strand, counting down.
GCCAACCATGGCCACTTTGGCACGCGAGGTCCGCGAAGCGCAGGAAAGCCGTGGCATCCGTCTGGATGGCTTTTATCTGCTGCGCAATGGCAGCGCCCTGCTGGCGCCATTGCTGGTCGATGTACTGCGTTTTGCCGACGATTTGGCCGAAGCACTGGAAGCGCGCGGCTTCGGCGGCCCGCGACGCACTCCACTGACGGAATACCATCTCCGAGCGCGAGATTGGATACTGGTGCTCAGTGCGGTGTTGACAGCGATGGTGGTTGGCAGCCATTTATCTGTCGCCTAATCTTAAGGGTTCGACATTCACGAAAATTCCTTCATGGCCTCGAAACAAACGACCGGTTCGATTCTGATTGCATCGATCAGTAAAATTCTGTTCGAATCCTTGCTTGTTTCGGGACTACTGCTTGGCTGCACTTCTCCTCCCCAAATCTATTCAACCACGCACCACGAATCACTCACGCTGGAAGCATCGGACCTGCAACAAGGAGGTTTGGCTATTCTGACTCCCGATACGGTGCTGACGCGAAACGAGGATAAGCAGGGCTTGGCTCTGGTGGTTGCGGACGCCTTGAAGCAAGAACGACCGGATATTCGTTGCCTGGGATTACCGGAAACCCTGAATCGCATCAACAACGCCGATTTATCCAGCGAATACCGACAAATGCGGGTCAACTACCAGGAAAGCGGATTGTTTCCCAAACCTCTGCTGCAACAGATTGGCAAAGCCATCGGCACTCGCTATGTCGTTCAGCTCAAGCTGGCCGGTTTCGATCAAAGCTTCGACACCCGACTCAGTATTTTCGGTCTACGGTTGTTGGCCACCAAATACGCCAATATGCGGCTGTTCATGCAGATCTGGGATACCGAAACCGCCACCATTGCCTGGGAGGGCTTGGAGGAATCCAACTACGCTTTCGATACCGGGACGGAAAAATCGATTCCTTTCAAAACCATCGTTGAGGAAACGACCCGTAGCCTGATCGCACGCCTGCCGGGCAGATCTTCCGCTCCTCCTAAGGAAGTGAGTGACACACCCTGACTCCTAGGCCAGGAGGCTAGACATGTAACAAATTTAATGCCATTATAAAAATAATTTGACTGCTTAGCAGGATTCACGCGGTGGTTAACGCAGAAATTTCACCACACTCGTGGTCAACAGCTGATTTTCAGCCACGACCGACCTACGAGCGTGCAGAAATCAAGACAATACCCTTGCTCGGAAGCTCGGCGAAATTGACGGAGTCAAACTGGGAATGCAACGATGAACGCAACTTCGACTACAGCGCCTCAAAAGGATTCCATGCTTACATTGGGCGTCCTCGGTTTCTCGCCCATTGAGCGAAATTTGATTGGGAGCATATGCAAGCTCTCAGAATTACGCGGCAGAAGTAAAAAGGCGCCTATTCGCATTACCTATCGCATGATCATCTGGTCCGAAGATGAACCAGAGGCCGATATTTTCTTAGTCGATGCCGATCAAGACGATGTGCTACAGCAATGGTTGCTTATCCGCGAGCGCTTTAGTTCCAAGCCGGTCATTTTGGTCAATCGGGAAGTACGAGAAACCGACAAGGTGGGCGAGTATCTTCTAAAGCGAAATAGACTGGGCTCTTTCCTGCTTAAACTCATGGATGAGATTGTCGAACGCCACTTGCACCAAAATTTTGCCTCTATTATCGAACCCAGATCAATCCGATCTCTTGTCAAAACGAAGCAGTGCCTAGTTATCGATGACAGCCAATTGATGCGGACTCACATGAGGCTGATCTTGCGTGAGTACAATCTGGATGTCGATCTGAGCGAAGATGCTGAGACTGCACTGGAGATGCTGAAAATCAAACAGTTCGATATCATTTTTCTGGATATCGTGCTGCCTGAAATGGATGGCTATAAAGCCTGCCGACTGATGAAGGCCAATCCCAAAACCAATCACACCCCCGTAGTGATGCTGACCAGTAAGCGCTCACCGTTCAACAAAATACACGGCGCCTTGGTGGGTTGTGACCATTATTTGACTAAACCGGTAGACCCCGTAAAGGTCTACAAGATTCTGCAAGAGTACGCCCTCGTTGAGGAACTCGATCTCAGATAATCCAGACTTTTTAGCCAA
>JACSSB010000074.1 GCA_014879435.1 Phycisphaerales bacterium | reverse complement strand
GGCAACGTGCGTGAGCTGGAAAATCTGATCGAACGGGCACTGATCCTCAATCCCGGAGATGTGATCGAAGCCGATGAGTGGCTGCCCTACTCTGCTCCCGATACCAACGGGCTTTCTCGACTGGAACAAATCGAGCGCACGGAAATTGAACGGATACTCAAACTCTATCGAGGCAACCTGAGCTTGGTTGCCAAGGAGCTGGGAATCAGCCGAACCACCTTGTGGCGTCGGATAAAGGACTACCAGACTCGTTCCTAAGCTCGTTCGCACGCCGCTGTTTCAAAGTGCAACACTAGCATCCAGATTATGTTGCATTTTATTACCAGTTAGATCGCAGATCATCCATGCACCCGCCGCCGATCCAAATCGTTTCTGTTTCCGGCGGCGCCTACCCATAAAGCAATTATGGAATATAACTAAAACAATTAGTTATGTAGTGCCTTCACTCCACCATTGGAAGCATTCCGACGAGTGCTCGGACACTAACAGCTTGATTTTAAATTCTAAAAAATCGTATTGTCCTTTTCTGAACGCTTATAAAAATTATTGGCTTTCATTTTGCTTTCCCCAGCGGTTGAGGAATCAACCCAATGACAGCCAATACTTCATCGTCAGGAATAGGAAACAAAACGATGCAAACACAGTTTGGAGGATATGCGCGGCAACTGCGCGAACGCTGCCGACAGGCCAATCGTCGTTTTTCGGTTCGACAAACCGCACGGCGCATTGGCCTGGAACCGGCTTATCTAAGCAAAATCGAACGCGGCGAAGTGTCGCCCCCACCGGAGCAAACGATTCGGCGATTAGCCGTCGAATTAGGTGAAGACGCAGATGTGTTACTCGCAGCGGCAGGCATGATCTCCAGTGACCTTCGGGAAATCATCGCTCGGCGGCCACTTCCGTTCACCGAATTGATTCGGGGCTTGGCGGATCTGAGCGATCAGGAATTAAGTGCCCTAGTGAAAAGAGTACGCAACGGTAAATAACCGCCCAATCGGACCCGTGGCATCGAACCACGGGTCCGTATTCCTCATGGGTGAATCTCGGCTGAGACAGCGTGACAAAATCACAAGCGGCTGTGGCATAAATCATCGCTTGCGACCATAATCTGGCCCCGTCGGCGCGGCCGCGCCGGTCTCTCTCAGCCATCACCCATCTCTCTCTCTATGCAGTCCGAATTCGTCAGCAACCTGCTCGAATGGGTTACCGCTCATCCCGGCTGGATGAGCGTTGTCATCTTCACGACGGCGATGACCGAGTCATTGACCATTCTTGGCGTGATCGTCCCCGGAGCCCTCATCATGTTCAGCCTGGGCGCGCTGATCGGCCTTGGCCACGTGGAATTCTGGTCCGCCTTTTGGTGGTCAGCGCTGGGTGCAATGGTGGGCGACGCCGCTAGTTTCTGGATCGGTCGCGTATTCCACCAGAGTATTCGCCGAGTCTGGCCATTCACTAAACATCCCGAAATGATCGCCCGCAGCGAAGAATTCTTTCGCAAACACGGCGGCAAAGGGGTGTTGTTTGGCCGCTTTTTCGGCCCAGTGCGCGGCACCATCCCCACCGTAGCCGGGATGATGGATATGAGCTGGCGCCACTTTATGATCGCTAATGTGGTGTCAGCGCTGTTATGGGCACCCGCCTATCTGATTCCCGGCATGATGTTCGGTGCTTCCTTGGACATCGCCTCGCAGGTGGCGGGACGGCTGGTCGTATTGATCCTGATCGTGGCCGCTTTGCTATGGCTGACCACCTGGCTGGTTACTCATGCTGCACGGCTATTTCAGGCACACGCTACCGAATGGTTGCGGCGATTTTCCGTCTGGAGCCAGGGTCGGCGCTTTATTGGACCGATCAGCGCCTCACTATTGGACCCGAGCCAAGGCGAATTACGCGGCCTGATGACGCTAGCGGTGCTGCTGTTGGGAGGACTAGTCCTACTCAGCCTCAGTTTGAGTGCGGCAGGCCAGCAGTTGCCTAGCGGCCTCGATCAAAGCCTGTACCATTTCTTTCAAGAATTGCGCACGCCCTGGGTTGATACCTTGATGGTATTCAGTGCCGAGCTCGGTGACTATCCGGTCACGCTACCCGTGAGCTTGGTGGTATTTGGCTGGTTGATCTGGAAGCGCCATCATTCCGCAGCCTGGCACTGGTTGGCGGCGTTGTGTTTTGGCATGGCCACCAATCTGCTGTTCAGGTGGCTACTACCGGTATCCAGCCCCGTCGAAATCGCGCAAGGAATGCAAGGCAATTCCTTTCCCTCCAGCCACGCCACCTTCAGTACCCTGGTATTCGGTTTTCTAGCGGTGCTGATCGCCCGCGAACTCCCGTTGGCCCGTCGCTGGATCGCTTATCTGGCAGCGGCGTTTCTGATCGTATCAATCGCCTTCGCTCGCTTGTATCTGGGCATCCACTGGCTGACCGACACCCTGGCCGGGCTATGCCTGGGATTGCTCTGGGTCACGGTGCTGGGTGTTGCCTACAATCGCCATCCCAAAGCGGCCATTCAATGGCATAGGCTTCTGATCTATGGTGCGATCACGCTGTTGCTTACCGATCTATTACATTTTTGGTCCAGCTACGATAGCGATTTGCAACGCTATCAACCTCAGACTACGCAGCAGGTCTTGGAACGGGAGCAGTGGTGGACCGCAGGCTGGCAGGAACTACCTCAACAACGCCTAGATTTCCAGGGCCATCATCGGCAGGATTTGGTGTTGCAATGGGCCGCTCATCGTCAGGAATTGGAAGCGCGGTTGTACGCAGCGGGCTGGCAAGCAGCGCCTGGATTAAGTTTGCGCGGTATATTGCTGTGGCTGAATCCGCAGGTCGAATTGCGGGATCTGCCGGTCCTGCCCCAAATTCATGATGGCCGGGAAGCTGCATTCACCCTGGTGTACTACGACAATCCACCCGATACTCGCTGGGTGCTGCGCTTTTGGGATACCGACACCCACCTGCGTGAGAACGATCTACCGATCTGGGTGGGCAGCCTGAGCCGCCAGAAGCGGGAATCACGGATGCGGCTCTTTACCTTCGCGATAGATGATCCACAAAGCCACATTCCGACCGATCTACTGGCACCCGCTTGGCGGGATCTGCAGGTTCGAGCAGTCAACGGAACCCAGCCCCAGGAACGAATCACCCTGATTGCCGATTGACGCCCGCCGTCACGGCGAATCCCAAACCCGATGCGGGAGAATGCGGATGTTGATGAGAGTCGAAACTTCTTGTCTATTGGTGATCGATTTTCAGGAACGGCTGATGCCAGCGATTCATGATGCCGATCACATCATCGCCAATGGGGCTTGGCTGATTCGGATCGCCCAGCAATTGGATGTGCCAGTGCTGGCTTCGGAACAGTATCCGCATGGACTGGGCCGGACGGTGACGACGATTCGCGCCTTGCTGCCCGAGGATGCATTCATGGAGAAAATGCATTTCTCCTGTGCCGCCGAACCCACATGCAGGCAGCGTATCGATGCCTTGGGTCGTCAACAAATCGTCATCATCGGCGCTGAAGCTCATGTCTGCGTTTTACAGACTGCACTGGACTTGCATGCAGCAGGCAAGGAGGTCTATCTAGTCGCTGATGGCACTTCTTCGCGTTCGCCGCGCAATGTAGAACTGGCGCTGGCGCGGATGCGCGCCGAAGGGGTGCGGATCGTCAGCCGCGAAATGGTCGCCTTCGAGTGGTTGCATCAAGCGGGCGATGCTCGCTTTCGTCAGATCAGCCGTGAATTTCTGCGCTGAGGAGAATGCCACTGCGGCAGGTATTGACCCTGGCCGTTGATCCCATAGAGGCCTTGAGGTCACTTCTCCAGAATCATCGCGCCAAGCGCTTTAGGTCCATCCCATGACACAAATTTATTCTCCCGTCCCACGCCCTGCCCGCGCTGGTGTTCGTGTCGGCCCGGTCATGATCGGTGGCGGTGCGCCCATCGTGGTGCAATCGATGACCAACACCGATACCGCTGACGCCA
>JACSSB010000075.1 GCA_014879435.1 Phycisphaerales bacterium | reverse complement strand
TATCGTGATAATTTCTGGCTACACATCCAGAGTGGCAATCTCTACCGGCGCTTGGATGAGGATGGGCTAAAGCTGGAGCTAAATAGTCAGGTTGCGGGTTGGGACGAACATACGGTGTACCAGCAGCGCATCCGCAACTACAGTCGTAAACCGATCACGGTAGAGATTCGCCGTGACTTTGTGGGAGATGTCGTGTTTCGCAGCCAGCTCAACCCCAGCCTGCACGATTTTCAGACTGTCCAGTTTGAAGCCGAAGTGCAAGCCGGTGAGGTCACCGGCTTGGATTACGAAGTCATCGTCCGGCAGGGATACAACCAGAAACAGAATCGGGTCGAACTCCAAACCGGGGCAGTGAAACGCTAAATCCAGCCCTTTCCTGATCGGGAGCGAGGCAACATCATCACTCCCGATCAGCTTCGCTTCAACGCAGCATCAGGTACAACTTGTTTTGACCGCGAATCAGATCCAACACCAAGGAACCGCTCGCCGAGGCAAGCTGCTGTAATTCTTGGGTGTTGGTAATCACATGCCGATTGACGCCAGCAACGACATCATTCGAGCGCAAACCGGCACGCGCGGCGGGACTTCCAGATTCAACCTCATTAACCAACACTCCCCGCACCCGACCTGCTAGCGGTGAATTCGGGCCAATATCCTCAAATACAGCACCGGCCAATCGTGGATTGATCTCCTCGCCCACCGCCTTGGCGGACACGTACTCACCCACCTTGGCATCAATGACCAGTGACTGACCCTCCCGCAGAATTTCCAGTCGGGTCGTCTCACCGATCTCCAGCAAACCGATGGCATTACGCAGATCTTTACTGTCGCGTACCGGCCGATTGTCGATGCGTAACACCACATCACCCTCTTTCAGCCCGGCTTTAGCGGCAGCAGAACGCGGACTAACCTGGGCGATGATCGCGCCCTGACTGATAGAGAGCTTGAAAGCCCGCGCCAAATCCGGGGTGAGATCCTGTACCGATACCCCCAACTGGCCACGCCGTACCGCGCCATGGGCGACGATCTGATTCATCAGTCGTGACACCATATTGGATGGAATGGCAAAACCGATACCGACATTACCCCCACTGGGCGCAAGAATAGCGGTATTGATCCCCACCAATTCACCACGCAGATTGACCAGCGCTCCACCGGAATTGCCGGGATTGATGGAGGCATCGGTCTGGATAAAATCCTCATAGCCCTGAATACCGAGGCCCGTGCGACCTAGGGCGCTGACGATGCCGGAAGTCACGGTTTGACCCAGACCGAATGGATTGCCAATAGCCACCACGAAGTCACCGACTCGTAGCTGGTCGGAATTGGCCAGTGGCAAGGCGGTAAGATCGCGAGCAGAAACCTGGATCACTGCGATATCGCTTTCCGAGTCCGAACCAATGATCTTGGCGTCGAGTTGATGGCCGTCGCGCAGAGTGACCGTAATGGTGTCGGCGCCTTCGATGACGTGATGATTGGTGATGATGTAGCCACGACGCGCATCAACCACCACCCCAGAGCCGACGCTTTGTGTTTGGCGCTCGCGTGGCCGGTTTGGGATATTGAAGAAATGGCGAAAGAACGGATCGTCCAGTAGCGGATTGCGCAGTCGCACCCGACTTTCGGTCGCGATATTCACCACGGCCGGAGTCGCTTGCTCCAGCATCGGTGCCAGGGTCGGTAATGCTTGACCATCCACCATGGCGGGCAAGGCAGCTTGAATCGGTAATGGAATGGTGGCGAGGCTCAGCACCAGCAAAATCGTCGACAGGAGATGACGGAGGCTGCTCATGAGCGAAAATCCTCTCGGCTTGGACGGCATTCGACAAGTTTATGTCAGTTCTGTTTATGAACCTTAGCCCGTCAATCACTAAAGATCATTCCCGCGAATGCGGGAATCCAGGAATTTCTTGCATGTCGTCGCTTCTGGACTCCCATCTGCGCAGGAGTGACGATCCCTATTGCGGGGCCAGTGTCACGTCAGTTTCGGATAAGGACGGGAAGGCGGAGGCGGACGAAAACCTCCAACCACTGATTCAACACATCACGGCCTCCAATGAGCGCGTGGGTCGAAGGAAAGTTCTCGCTCCATACGGCGGAAACTTTCGCGTGCTTCCTCGGTATCCGCCGACGGATTGACGATGCGCAACACCACCAGTTGGTCACCGGGCGATTGACCGGGCAGACCTCGGCCACGCAAGCGTAATTTCTGACCGTTACTGGCGTTGGCTGGAATGTTCAGCGTCACCGTTCCCCCCAGGGTTGGCACCTCGACCTTGCAGCCCAGCGCCGCCTCCCAGGGTGCCAGCGGCAACTCTACCGTGATATCGCGCTCTTTCAGCTGATAGAACGGATGGGGCTTGATCGAAACTTTTAAGTAAAGATCGCCACTGGCTCGGCCACCCGCTCCGATACTGCCTTGACCTGCCAACCGGATTTTTTGACCGGTAGTGACTCCGGCCGGAATGCGGACATTCAGGGTACGGGTTTCTGGCCCTTGCACGCGCAAGGCACGCTGACCGCCGTGATAGGCCTCTTCCAGGGTAATTTCCAGTGTCTGGGTCCGATCCTCGCTACCGGCTTGGAAACCGCGCCCTCCCCCTCCTTGAAAGCCACGCGCCTGCGCACCACCGAATCCACCCATTCCACCCAAGCCGCCAAACAGCGATTCGAAAAAGTCGCTGAAATCGCGACCACCGAATCCGCCACCACCGGGTGGTGGTCCACCTCGCCAGCCGGGTGGCGGGCGAAAATCCTGGCCTGCCCGCCAATTACTGCCAAGCTGATCGTAGGCAGCGCGCTTTTCAGAGTCGCGCAGCACTTCGTAGGCCTCGGCGACTTCCTTAAAACGCTCCTCAGCGTTGTTTTCCTGGCTAACGTCGGGATGATACTTACGTGCCAACCGACGGTAGGCTTTTCTGATTTCTTCTTCCGAGGCGCCGCGGGCTACCCCGAGAATTTGGTAGTAATCCTTATATTTCATGCCGATTCCGAACAGTCTGGACGGAAATAACCGACGGAAGCAACCCGCCGACAATCAAGTTTAGCTTTCGATCTTTTCATAGCAGGGAGCCTTGAATAAGTCAGCTATCATTAACCTTCTCAAATGCGGTCAGCTCGCCGAATTTCAAGCGGTTCTGACCGGATTTTCTTCAAGGCGGTGATGGAGATCTGTGTATGGGTGAACGTGAATTCCTGCCACTGGCGATTGCAGTGCTGACCGTGTCCGATTCCCGGACATTGGCGGACGATGCCTCGGGTCAAACTCTGGTGGAGCGGTTGACCACCGCCGGTCATCGCTTGGCCGACCGCAATCTGGTAAGCGATGATATCTACCGCATCCGCGCGGTGGTCTCGGGTTGGATCGCCGATCCAACGGTGCAGGTGGTGTTGATAACCGGTGGTACCGGTATGACCGGTCGCGATAGTACACCCGAGGCGATTCGGCCGCTGTTGGACAAAGAAATCAATGGTTTTGGCGAATTATTTCGCATGTTGTCCTGGGAAGAGATCGGAACCTCGACCCTGCAATCGCGCGCACTGGCGGGGCTGGCCAATGCCACATTTATCTTCTGCCTACCCGGTTCGACCGGAGCATGTCGCACCGGCTGGGATCGTATCCTGCAAACACAGTTGGATGCCCGTACCCATCCCTGCAATCTGGTGGAGCTGTTACCCCGTTTGCGGGAAGGGCAGAAAAATAACGGTTAGGTCGCGACCTAAACCCCGACTCGGTATCGTGCCTTCGGCGGGCGGCCAAGGATACGCCGACCGCCGAACTTGTTCGAAGGGACTTTACCGGAAGTAGTCTTTGCGGTTGGAGTCATCAAAAGCTGCCCGAGCTAAGGCAGCACCGCTTGAAACAAGCTCCCGGAGCCGAAGGTCACCTGATTTTGGTATTTGGTCTTCTTGACATCCTCCCCGCCGTAAACGACTTATCGTTACCCAAAACCGGGCAACTTACGCGCTAGGCGAACACCCTGGACGAGGAGATCGAGTTTT
>JACSSB010000261.1 GCA_014879435.1 Phycisphaerales bacterium | reverse complement strand
AGGGCAATGAAACGCTTGAGCACGGTGCAATAATCCTGACGTAGCTCTTCCGCAAAGCGGCGCAGCAATGGCTGGGCGACAGCGTGTGGCCAGTCCGGCCGTTGCACGAAGCACGGCGTACTATTGGTCAACACTAAACGTTCAACCCGCTCCGGCGCGACCAATGCCAACTGTTGTACCGCTAACCCACCCAGCGACCATCCCACCCAAGTCGCCGTTGCCGGTGCTACAGCCAGCAGTGCGGATGTCAGATCCTGCAAGCTATGCCTGGATGCCGAAGATGGGCTATAACCATGCCCCGGCAAATCCAAGACGGTCACCCGATAGCGCTCACGTAGCGCCACCGCCACATCCGTCCAGACCCCGGAATGCATGCCCCACCCATGCACCAAGACCACATCTGGCCCAACACCGACCTTTTCGGTATAGAGTGTGGGCGCCACAAAATTCGTTTTGGATCTCATTTCTCGCCATCAATGTCGGTTTTCAGCATCGCGAATTGTTTCAGGCTATCGAAGCGCAAGGCAACGATTCAGTTGGGTAGGGATGGCATCATTTTAATATTTGGCCTATAATTGAAATATGAAAAATCAGGAAGCAACCGCGATTTTTGAATCCCTTTCATCGGGGGTGCGGCTGGATATTTATCGGCTCTTGGTCAAAAAAGGCACGCAAGGATTGGTAGCGGGTGAGATCGCCACTGCGCTCGATCTGCCGCCGACCAACCTGTCGTTCCACTTTCGGGCGATGACACAGGTCGGCTTGTTGACCGTCGCCCCGGAAGGGCGCTTCCAACGCTACCGGGCCAATATTCCTTTGATGCTGGACCTGATCGCGTATCTGACGGAGGAGTGCTGCATCGGTCATCCCGAAGCCTGCGCCGAACTGCGCGCCGCTTCGCCTTGTTCGGATGCGCTGTTGCCACCCCTCCCCGTCACTCAAAGTCAGGATCGGCAATAAACACCTTTTCACAACGATTCACGTAGCTGGGTACGATCCATGCGCAAACATTATTTCAATGATAGATCAAATTTTGAAATTAGATCTTCGTGCTGAGAAATAGTGTGACTCCTCACTCCAACGATGGAGGCATGCAGCCATGACAGTGCTTGCGATCCAATGGTCACGCCGGAATCCGTGGGGGTTCCTGGGGGTTTCCATCGTACTGTGGTGGGGCCTTTATCAGTTGTTGGCTCCGGCTGCCGAAATGCTGGTAACGGTACTGCCGCTAACGCCTGAAAGCGCGTTAAGCCACACATTGCAATTCTTTTTCTACGACACACCCAAGGTGTTGCTGCTGCTGACCGGCGTGGTATTCATCATGGGCATGATCAACAGCTACTTCACTCCAGAGCGCACGCGTGCGCTGCTAGCAGGACGCCACGAAGGGATCGCCAACGTCCTGGCCGCCAGCCTGGGGGTGGTCACACCCTTTTGTTCCTGCTCGGCGGTCCCGCTGTTTATCGGCTTTGTTCAAGTAGGCGTCCCTTTGGGCGTGACCTTTTCCTTTCTGATCGCTGCACCGATGGTCAATGAAGTGGCATTGACGCTGCTCTTTGGTCTATTTGGCTGGAAAATCGCGGCGCTGTATCTGGGCTTGGGTTTAACGGTGGCCGTCGCTGCCGGTTGGCTGATCGGTCGGTTGCGTCTGGAGCCTTATTTGGAAGACTGGGTGCGCGAACTACCCAAAACTTCGGCCGATTTCACGGCAGAAGCCCTGACGCTCGGTGATCGCATCGGGCTGGGTTTGCAAAGCGTGCGCGAGATTGTGGGCAAAGTATGGCCGTACATTCTCGTCGGCATCGCGGTGGGCGCGGGCATTCACGGCTATGTGCCGCAGGATGCGATGGCATCGCTGATGGGTAAGGACGCCTGGTGGGCGGTACCGCTGGCGGTTGTTATCGGTATTCCGTTGTACACCAATGCCGCTGGCGTCATTCCCATCGTACAGGCATTGCTGACCAAAGGTGCGGCGCTCGGTACAGTACTGGCGTTCATGATGAGCGTCATCGCGCTCTCGCTTCCAGAAATGATCATTCTGCGCAAAGTACTCACGCTTCGGCTGATCGCCATCTTCGTCGGTACCGTGGCTGCTGGCATCCTGCTAGTCGGTTATGTGTTTAACGCCGTGTTGTGACAGCCTCAATCGGATTTTCTCAAGAGTGATCGATATGAAAGAAATCAAGGTATTGGGAACGGGTTGTGCCAACTGCAAAAACACCGTCACCCTCATCGAACAGGTCGCCGAGGCTAAAGGCGTGGCGGCCACCGTACAAAAGGTGGAAGACCTCCGCGATATCGCCAGCTATGGCGTACTGCGAACGCCCGGCGTAGTCATCGACGGCCAGATCGTCCATGCCGGTGGCGTGCCCAGCCGTGAGAAGGTTGAGCAGTGGTTCGCCGGATAAGCCAGATCGCTTGCGCCAATCGGGTAATGGCCTATCTCGACGCGCCTTCACCCCCTCCATGCATATCCGAAGAATTCGCTTGACCCGATCAGCGCCTAGGACACGCCCCATGACGACACATTTCTTGATCCTCTGCACCCACAACTCTGCCCGCAGCGTACTAGCTGAGGGCATGCTAAATCATCTTGCCGCTCGGCTAGGTTGTGATGTCAAAGCTTACAGCGCGGGTAGCGCACCGAGTGGGCGAATCAATCCTTTCGCCCTGGAGGCCCTCGCGGCGGCCGGTGTCGAGTGCAGTGGTTTCCGCAGCAAGTCGTGGGATGAGTTCACCCAGGCAGATAGTCCACCCTTGACGGCCGTCATCACGGTCTGTGACAGCGCAGCGGCCGAGATCTGTCCCCTCTTCCACGGCGGACATGGGCAACCGCTGAAAGTACACTGGGGTTATCCAGACCCTTCTCATGCTGATGGTGGCGATGACGGCAAGCGTCGGGCCTTTGAACTGACCCGCCAAGCCCTCAGTTACCGTCTGTTGCAGCTTCTTGCCCTACCGCTGGAGACGATGGATGCGAGTCAGTTGCAAACTGCGCTGGCTGCCATCGCCCGCAGCTAAGAGAGTGCGCTTATGACAACCGATACCCGAACTACCCCGATGCCTACCCCCATGACGTTTTTCGAGCGCTACCTGACGCTGTGGGTCTTTCTATGCATCGTGGTTGGCATCCTGTTGGGTCAGTGGCTACCGAGCGTTTTTCAAACAATTGGACGTTGGGAAATCGCCCGCGTCAATCTACCGGTAGGCGTGCTGATTTGGGTGATGATCATCCCGATGCTGGTCAAGGTCGATTTTGGTGCGCTTGGCCAGATTCGTCAGCATCTCAAAGGCATCGGGGTGACGCTGTTCGTGAACTGGCTGGTCAAGCCATTCTCAATGGCCCTTCTGGGCTGGATCTTTATCCGCCATCTGTTCGCGCCGCTACTGCCTGCCGCACAGATCGACAGCTACATCGCCGGCTTGATCCTGCTGGCCGCTGCACCCTGCACCGCCATGGTCTTCGTCTGGAGCCGGTTGAGCAATGGCGATCCTTTGTTCACGCTGTCACAAGTCGCTTTGAACGACACCATCATGGTATTCGCCTTCGCACCGTTAGTCGGCTTATTGCTGGGTCTATCAGCCATCACTGTACCTTGGGATACGCTCGTCACATCGGTAGTGCTCTATATCGTGATTCCGGTGATCCTGGCACAACTTTGGCGTCGATCACTCTTGGCTAAAGGGCAGGATGTCTTCAATGCGGCCATGGCAGTCGCCGGACCTTGGTCGATCGTAGCGCTACTGGCCACTTTGGTGCTGATCTTTGCCTTTCAGGGCGAAGCGATCATACAGCAGCCCCTCATTATCGCCCTGCTGGCGGTACCGATCCTGATCCAAGTCTTTTTCAATGCCACACTAGCTTACGGACTCAATCGGTGGGTTGGCGAGAAACACAATGTAGCCTGTCCATCGGCCCTGATTGGCGCTTCCAATTTCTTTGAGTTGGCCGTAGCTGCTGCTATCAGCCTATTCGGTTTTCAATCGGGGGCGACACTCGCTACAGTGGTCGG
>JACSSB010000210.1 GCA_014879435.1 Phycisphaerales bacterium | reverse complement strand
GCCATGGTGAAATAGAAGCCTTTACCCTCACCCTGCGGACCACCCAGCATGTTCTCGTCCGGCACGAACACGTTGTCGAAGAACAGATCGAAGGAATGCATGCCACGATAACCGATGGTGGAAATCGCCTTGCCGGTCAGCACGCCGCCACCCTCTTGCCGGAACTCAAAGGAATGACCGGGATAGCTGGGCTTCTCCAGCAGGAACATCGATAGGCCGCGATGGCCGAGAGAAATATCGGGAGTCGTGCGGGCCAAAATCAGCAATACCCCTGCGCGACCACCGAAGGTACACCAGGTCTTGGCACCATTTAGCAACCAACCCCCTTCAGTCTTGGTGGCTTTCAGTCGCATGTTGGCCACATCAGAACCATAGTTCGGCTCGGTCACCGCCACCGCGCACAATAATTCGCCGGAGGCCAATTGCGGTAACCATTTTTCTTTCTGTTCCTCCGTGCCACCCTTGAGCAACGCCTTGGACAAAATTTCAGGTCGGGTGATCAGACTGCCCGCAGCGCCCAGCGAACCGCGGCTCAATTCTTCGGTCACCACGATCATGCCCAGATTGTCTTCCTGCTCGTCGCTCTGGATGCCACCGAAACGCTCGGGGATGGAAATACCAAAGCAACCCATTTCCTGAAGCTGATCGATAATGGTGGCGGGAATGTCGAGATCATGGCGATGAATTTCTTCGGCCAGCGGCATCACCACTTCCTCGGCTACCCGGCGGAAGGTGTCGCGCATCATCTCGTGATGATCGTCCAGCAAATAAACTCCGGTCACCCCATCCTGGCTACGCACCTCCTGCCCCAAGTCCGCAACCGTGGCCGCTGGCAATTGCGCCAAGCAGAATGCACGCACCGTTGGATCGTCCACAGTCGTGCTCAACCACTTATCGTTCAAACCAAAATCGGCCGGACGTGCGCTCAAGCGATTGCGAATACCCTGCAGCGCCTCAGCGGCGAATAACAAAGCAAACCGTTCTTCCAAGATCGCCTTATCGGCTGAGCTCCCACCGGCCACACGCGCCCGCCCGGCATACTCCAACATGAAGCGGGCACCGAGGATTTCGGCACAAGACAACGCTAGGTCATAACTCACTAGCTGGTGCTGATCGAGCAACGAGGCAGATATCCTGCCATCGGCTTTCTGGGTCCGTTCCTTGAGATCCGCCAGCGCAAAATCGAGCGCTTTCTGGACGGTGTTTAGCGCCAGGGCGGCTTGCTGCAACTGCTCTGCCGGATTCTGGATCGGTGCGGACATGGATTTACCTCATCTGGTGGCGGTTTTTTACGAAAACCTTAAATTTAGTAAGTTCAACAACAAAGTGTAAGGGAAAATTGCTTGGAATACATATTATAAACTGGACGCGATGACAAAAAATCTCCGTGTAAATCGGCCAGTTGCATTCCGATCAACGCAGCGCAACCCCTTGGCGATTATCCCCTATAGCAACCCTCTTTGGGCTACGAAAGTGGAGTGTTATGCACTGCATTGTCATTCCCGCGAATACGGGAATCCAGTAGCTGCGATATCCATCTGGGTCCCCGTCTGTGTGGGGATGACGGCAAACACAACTTATCAGGGAGCACGATATAATCTGCAATACCCAAGGCTGAGGCTTCGCCATACCGCTTTGGCAACCCAATCAAGACACCATTTTCGTCATAGCCGGTGTGCCTAAAATTTGGGCACATCAGCGTACCGCCAGAGAATAACAAGCGTGACCACAACCCCTATCCCATCGCACGAATCCAGCCACTACGCTGGCTTACTGGTGCTCGAACAGAATCCGGAACGCGCTGATTTCACTGGCGTACCCCCCGAACCGCTGAGCGTGGCCGCCGCCACCGCTCTAGCCGGTCATTTGGCTAAAGATTTGGACACTATTCTCAATGGGATCGATCATCTGGGGCTAATCCTGCCGGGCGCACTATACGACCAGACTGAAATCCTCCGGCCCGGTTTTCCTCTCATCGGCGCCTTGGCGGAATTGTATGGCAGCAGTGATCGCGAACGGAGATTCAAGCCGGGCCTGATCGCTCTGGGCAGCGATCACGGTTATTTTCCGGTAGCCGCGATCAATCCATTGCGCCGACCCGGTTCCGGTCCTCTGCTGTTGCTACCGTTCTGCTTCGTCGGCCCGCACGATGATATCGCTCAATTGGCGCACATCATGGAAGACACCCTGCTGCAAAACGGCACAGCTTCACCAGCGACGCAGGAGGCGATTCAACAGGCATTTGGACTGAGCACACGGAATCTATCCTACGCCACCGTCAGTGATCTGTGCGCCTTGCTGCAGGTACAATTGGATGGCAACGAGCTGCTGCCTTTATGGGAATTGCTAGAACAAGCTTGGTTCCAACGACCCGGCGTCCGCCATGTCACTCTAAACAGCGGCAACCGCTTTCTAGTCGCCGACGATCACGCCCATACCTTGTTTTACACCTTCAACGACTGGGCGCAATTCGGGCCGGGGCGTTCCCTACCAACGGGCGAATTGGGGAAAGGCTACCAGCACTGGGCACGGTCGCAGCGGCAATATGCGTTGGCACTGGATGCCTATGGATTACATGTGCGCTGGGTGCTGGCCAACCCACGGCTGGAAGAAACTCTGGCCATCGTGGATGACGAGACGGCGTTAGCGGAATTTCGAGCGATTCCCTGCTTGTCCGGAGATTATCTGGTCGAGGGGATTTTCCAGAACGACAGCGAAAAGCCAGAGCGGTATTTGTCGATCACCGATCAGGCCACTTCCGAGTTAGGCACGCTTGCCTACACGGTCACCACTTTGGATGCTAATGGTCAATTGCTGCGGCTGGAACACCACTATCCGCTGCGACCGCAGGGATTGAATGTCATCATCGACCGACTGATTCAACGTTGTGAGGAACAGGGTGCCGAACGCCAAGTGCTGCATCCAGGGCAACTTCTGTATTCCGAAAGCGGGCGGAATTTGCGGGCGGCCACTGCTGCCGACCTGCCCGCATCAACCGAACGGCTGCACTAAGGGATCGGGATTACGCAAATATTCTCGGTTCCCAGATCCAAAGATGCCGAGAGTAGCCAGATCAATAATGCGCTACGCGGGTCGTCCCGTCATAACCGGCTAGCACTTGCACCCGATCACCGCGATAAAACGGTTCATCCGCCGCCTGGGTAATAGCCAACATCCGCCCATTATCCAGGCGGACGGTGATTTCTAAACCCGGTTGCTGGGTCGCGCCTTCCTCGATAGCAGAACCGGCCAAACCGCCCAACACGGCTCCGCCGACAGCACCGGCTATCCGACCCCGACCTTGACCGATAGTGCTACCGGCCAAACCGCCCAGGGCTGCACCACCGACTGTACCTACGCCACTCTTGGTTCCCTCGATCTGAACCTGACGGACGTTTTCCACGTAACCCAAGTAAACATCTTGAGCTCCGCGAGCCTGACTTCGCTCATACGCTCCACCGGACATACTGGACGGACAGCCGCTCAATACCAGGCTTGCCGCCGCCACTACCACTATCGTTGCCACCGTCTTCATCAACCGCATCATCGACCTCGTCATACATCGGTATTGTTCAAATTGAAATGAGCTTGGCATTATAGTCAAACAATCCATGGAACATGGAACATAGTCAGTGACACTGAATCCCGGCTGAAGTGCGCCCTCTATCCGTTCTTACTCACCGTGCGATACCGTTCCCTTTCGTCCCGCTTGTCGCCTAACCGTCGCGATGCCTTGGCCGGTGTTCTACTGGCACTGATGATCGCCATTTCGGTTATACCGGGTGCATCACTGCTCCCCGCTGGGCTATTAGGCTGGGCCGCCATTTTGCTACTGAGCTACCGACTGGGCCGACGACAACGGATCCAAAGTGCCTGGTTGATCGGACTTGGCTGCGCTGGCATCGCCTGGGGAATCCTGCACGGCACACCGCTCAATGCGACACGGATACTGGCCAGTAATCAGGGCTTGATCAGTCTATTAGCAGCGGTGTCCTTCTTGCGGCTGGTGGCGCGTCCGGGCGGCTCGGACCCGGATCAACCCATGCCGCGTGGCCGTAAAGCGCTATGGCGCACTCTGCTTGGGGTGCATCTGTTCGGCGCAGTGATCAACCTATCCGCCATAGCGATTCTTGGTGACCGCATGGCCACCCACGGGCGTTTGGGTAAGCGCCGGGCCTTGGCACTGAGCCGAGGCTTTGCGGCAGCGGCATTCTGGTCACCCTTCTTTTCGGCCATGGCCGCCGCGCTGACTTATGCGCCGGGCGCACGGCTGAGCATCGTAGTGCTGGGCGGTCTGCCCATGGCCGCTTTTGCACTCTGGCTGAGTGCGCGCGACATTGATCCCGAAAATCCTCGACTTGGCGCACCGTTCATCGGTTATCCCATGCGTTTTAGTGCATTGTGGGTTCCTGGCCTACTGGCAATCATTGTGCTGAGCATCCATGTCCTCGCGCCAAACTGGTCGATTCTGGCCGTTATCGCCCTGAGCGCACCGCTGTTGACGATCTCGGTTCTGGTTGTGCAACGTGGAGTTGCGGCTTGGTTGCCGATCAAGGAACACATCACGCGGGGGCTGGCCAGCACGGTCAACGAATTGGCGCTGTTTCTGGCCTCGGGAGTACTGGCAGCAGGATTGATCAGTGCAACGAGCGCTTTCGGCGGCTGGCTACCGTTCGCACAATTCGGAGCGCCACAGGCTAGCCTACTGCTGCTGGTGATGATCGGTGCCGCTACGCTGGGCGTGCATCCGGTCATCACCATCGCCAGCTTTGGTGCTTGGTTGGCGCCACTCCATCCCAATCCGAATCTGCTGGCGACCACTTTTTTGATGAGCTGGGCTATTGGCGTACCGGCCAATCCATTGTCCGGCCTGCACCTGATGATGCAAGGCCGTTATGGGATCGATGGCTACGCCTTCCTGCACTGGAATACTGCTTTCGTCTTGAAATGTCTGGGAGCCGCCATCGTGCTCCTGCATATCTATGCAGCGCTACTGGGAAGTTGAGGTGACGATGTGTGATCGCCTCATCATAATGATTAGGACAATCAATCGCCTAATGTCATTCCCGCAAAATCGGGAATCCAAGAGGCTTTGGGTCTGGACTCCCGCCTGCGCGGGAGTGACGATCTCTGTGGTGGAGCTTTAGACTTAGCGCTCACGAAACCGGGGCTTGCGCTTCTCCTGAAAGGCGCGCACCCCTTCTTGGGATTCCTCAGTGCCATAGAACAGGCTCACCGCCTGTAAACCCAGCGCGGAGATCCCAGCGATGTGAGCGGTATCGGTATTGAAGGAGCGCTTGGCCAAAGCCAGTGCGGTCGGGCTTTTTTCCAGAATTTCTGCACACCAGCGCGCCACTTCGGCGTCCAGTTCCGCATCGGGCACCGCCTTATTGGCCAAGCCCATCTCTACCGCTTCCGCCGCCGTGTACTGACGGCAGAGATACCACACTTCCCGCGCCCGCTTCTCGCCGATCACCCGCGCCATGTAGGCGGTGCCAAAACCGGGGTCCACCGAACCGACCTTGGGACCAACCTGACCAAAGCGCGCCGATTCGGCGGCGAGAGTGAGATCGCACAGTAGCGCCAACACGTGGCCACCCCCGATAGCATAACCGCGTACCTTGGCGATAACCGGCTTGGGTACGTCACGAATCACATTCTGCAACTCTTCCAGTGGCAACCCGATCACTCCGCGTCCATCGTAGTGACCTTCGTGCGCCGACTGATCGCCACCGGTGCAAAACGCTTTATCTCCGGCGCCGGTCAGCACGATCACCCCAATCGAGCGATTCCAACCCGCCTGCTGGAAGGCATGGATCAATTCCTCGCAGGTTTGGCCGCGAAAGGCGTTGTATTTTTCGGGACGGTTAATGGTGATGGTCGCCACACCATTTTCAGCGGTGTACAGAATGTCCTGGTAATCCATCGTGTTCCCTCCGGGGATAACAATATGCAAGACGCTTTATCAAGCGCTCAATGCGCTTTCTTTTTCTTGGGATTTTCCTGCTGAAACAAATAGATCATATAAATGATCAGGAGAATGACAACCAGATTGGTGAAAGAAATGGCCGGTTTGAGTTCAATCCCTTTCGCTTTGGATTCCTTTTTTGGACGCAGCACAGACGCAGAAGGCAGCGTTGGATCGATTTTCTCATTCCTATCCAATGATTTATCCAGATTAAGAATCGCACTATCGGAAATAGGCTGGGTCCGCGCTCCCATGATAATCGCAGGGCCTCGACTGCCAATAGCATCCGGCTGCGGCGAAGGGCCTGCCAGTACCGTCTGCGCACTCAAAGTCTCCACAGGCTCCGTTTGATCCTTGTAGGTATTCGCGGGAATTCGCGCCAGCCGCAGGAAAGGAAAGCGGAATAAATTATTCCCCTCGCCCCACTCTTTGATGGGCACCAACTGCAGTCCACCCTGGTTCATTTGGGCAGTGAGCGCCGCATGACCCGGTTCGACCATGAGAAATACACCATCCAACTTATCCTCACGTAACGCCGCCACTTGCGCATCGAAATCGGTATCGAATACGAATTCGATCTGCTCCATCAAGCCCAATGAGGTCAGCGCCATTTGTGCGGTACGATGGGCTGCGCTGTGCTTCGGTCCAACGCCCAGCCGTTTCATCTGGCTGAGATCTTCGGCACCACCGGGAACCGTCAGCACATGCGCCAGCCGATAACCCACCACACCCAGCGCTTCGGCCGTCGTTATCGGTTCTGGAAACACCCCTTTCAGTTCAAAAAAGGCTTCCGCTCCCACCAAGGCCAAACGGGTCTTGCCCTCCAGCATTTGGCTCATGGGTCCAGGACTACGGACCAGCGTGATTCGGCGGGTCGGAAAGGCTTTACGCACTGCGCGCATGGCCTTACCGACACTGAGTTCCACATCATCCCATTGACCGATGGCCAGTACCAATTCCTCTGCTTTGGTCAGTTCCTGCGAAGTGGTCGCCAACTGATGATCGACTAGAAATCGCCGTGCCACCAGCTTGTAATCTCGGCCTTCCAGCTCCACGGCCTTGTTCATCTCACGCATGGCATCGACCGTAATGATCCCTTTGAGTTGATTCAGCACCGTAGCCAGTTCTGGATAACGTTCCAGCGTGCTTTGCCGTACCAACGGTGCAGGCTCGTAAACGGGAAAAAAGCCGAGATCGTCCTCCAGTACGGTGAGACCGAAATCGGCGATTTGACCGTCGGTGGAAAAGCCTTCGACGACATCAACCTTATCGTCCAAAAGGGCTTCATAGATCTTCTGCTTCTCCCCTTCCTTGAACACCAGCGGCTTTTCTTGCGGAACCAGCCCATAACGACGCAAGAGCGCGGCATAACCATCCAGCGGGCGCTCCAAAAACTGTGAGTCCACGGCGAAGCGCGGTGGTGAGGACCAGTTCAGCAAATCGCTAATGGTTTTGGTGTTGGTAGCCAAGGCTTGCTTGCTGCGCATCAGCAATACATATTCATTGGAAAAGCCAAAGCGTCCTTGCCACTCCAAGCCCAGCGGGGCGAACAATTCCTTCACCCGCGCATAGGCTCGATCCCCATCGTGCATCGGCGGTTGGCCTAGCAGTACAAGACCAGTACCGTCGTATTCGGCATAGAGATCAAGATCGCCACGCTTGAGCGCTTCCTGATTGAGGAAGGTATCGCCATAAGGAATTGAGCGCTTTACAGGAATTCCCGATTGCTCAATGAGTTGCGCCATGATTTCAGCCAACAGGTATTGCTCGGAGAAATCCTTGGAACCGATACGCACCGGCTTCTTGCTTTCTTCGCAACTGCTGACCAGAAAAGTCAGGGTCATCATGACCAAAAGAATCGTTATTTTTTTCATCATTAGGCTTCTCCTTAGCGCGATTCTTCTGTGGCTTGCAACAAGGTTTCAGCCTGATCTTGATGGGGCGCCATGCCAGATTTTTCCAGCCGGATAGTGCGTAGAAAGGCCACCACTTGCAGACAAAGGACCAAGGAGAAAGGCACCGCACCTGTAATCGCCATCGCTTTGGCAACCGTGGCACTGCCAGAGAACAACACTGCTGCAGCAATCACCGCGATGAGCGTACCCCAAGTCAATTTGAGTCGAGTGCTCGGATTGAGCTGACCGTTACTGGTCATCATGCTGACCACGAAGGTTCCCGAATCCGCGCTGGTGACCAGAAACACGAAGACCAGACAGACCGCCAACACATTGAGTACGGAACTCAGCGGGAAATAACCCAACAGGGCAAACAGTGCGCGGTTGACGTCTTCAAAAATCAGTTCGGCGATGCCACCACCACCGTACATCTCGATATAAAAGCCAGCTCCACCAAATGCCGAAAACCACAGCATGGAAAAAAGTGTCGGTAGCAGGATCACTCCAATACAGAATTGGCGAATGGTGCGCCCTCGGCTGATCCGTGCGATGAAAATACCGACAAACGGCCCCCAAGCTAGCCACCAGATGAAGTAAGTCAGGGTCCAACTCTGCGTCCAATCATCCAGCCCTTCATAGGGATACATCCGAAAGGAGATATCCAGCAACTGGCTGAAATAATCGCCGATGGTGTTGATGAAGGTCTGGAAGATAAAAACGGTTGGCCCCAAAAAGATAATAATAAACATGATCAATAACGCGATAATCATGTTGATATTACTGAGAATCTTAATCCCTTTATCCACACCGGTACTCGCCGAAACCAGGAAAGTCACGGTCATGAAGGCCAGGATGATGATGCTTACGGTGTGCGTATCGGGAATGCCGAAAACCTCCGTCAATCCAGATCGCACCTGCAAAATACCCATGGTCAACGAACCCGCCAAACCAAAAATCACTGCCAGCACCCCGATGATATCGGCGGTATTGCACCAAAAATTGAGTTGGCGACTATTTTTAGCACCAAAGGCATAACGGATCGGCGCCGAGATCAAGGCGGGCCTATTCAGCCGGAACCCGAAATACGCGATCACCAAGGCACAGATCGCATAAATGGACCAGGCATGCAGACCCCAATGTAGGTTGGTGATCACCATGGCCGTCCGCGCTGCTTCCGGGGTTAAACCCTCCTGTCCCGGCGGTGAATAATAGTGATACATGGGTTCGGCGGCACCCCAAAACATCAAGCCCGCCCCCATGCCACCGGCAAATAGCATCGCTAACCAAGATAGCGTCGAAAATTCTGGCTCTTCATCGTCCCTGCCCAACTTCAAATGCCCATAGGGGCCAAAAGCCAGAAAAATACCCAGAATCAAAAACCCAGTGCACATGCTCAGGAAAAACCAATCCAGGCTTTTCAGCGCATAACCGGTGATACCGAGACATACTTCAGTCATCTGTTGCGGGGCGATGATGCCCCACCCGCCGATGCCAAAGCTCAGTGCTAAGGAAATAATCAATACGGTGTTGAAACGAGAGGGGGTTGTTTGCATATCAGATCTCCGGTTGTCGAAGGACTCCGCGAGATACCCTCACGGCTCCCTATCGAACCGTCTCTTTTGCAACGACCTGCTCTGTGCAAGACCCTGCGGACGCAAGATTTTTCAGCGATAGAGATCCTATATCGATCCCTGCTGAAAGCGTGGATACACCTCGTTCGAAACTACCAAGGTGCGTGTTTAAACCTATTCAGTGTACCGATTCACTGGTCGAATGATAGGTGGAAATAGGCAATTAAATAAAAAATTAAAAATAACTATATGATTAATATAATTATTTAAAAAATATATGGCCCGTTACTACTAAATTACAACTCAGGTGCTCATGGCAGCAACAGGTCATCACCTTCCATCTGCACCACTTCCACCCGCCAGCCGACCAGCAACACGCTGCCAACCTGGCGGCGCAGACCAGTATCGGTGAATTCGAATACGTACAATCGCTCCAGCTTGAACCGGCCATCACGATCACGGCGCAACCACAGCCGCTCCAATGCCACGGTATCGTCCAACAACTGCACCCCGCTTCGCTGACAGACACGCGCACTGGCGCTGCGTGCCTGCTCACGAGCACCGAGACTGTCGCGCCAAAACCATAGACCGAGTCCCATCACCGCGAGTATGCCGACCAACGTAAAAAAACTCATAAACAAACCATCCCATTGAATCGACGAAAATGCACCCCATCATGATGTAATGATGTCCACGCCTACCCGCTCCGAAGTGGTCCCTCACCCGCATTTTTCAACCCTGGATGCCCACGCGACATCCACAATCGCGTGGCGATCCTCATTGGGAATTTCCGCTTTGGCCGGTTTGCTGGCACAATGAACTTGAGCTGTCGTAGAACTTTAATTGTCGCAGCTCATTCATTTTTCATCACTTCAGATCCACACAGTCACTTTTTCAGACTCTCATTATCGCCTGGAAACGCGCGTTGAAAATCGCCACCTGGAACGTCAACTCCCTGAAAGTACGTCTGCCGCAGGTATTGGATTGGCTACGCGATCAAGAGCCAGACCTCCTGGCCTTGCAGGAAACCAAACTGATTGATCCCGATTTTCCGACACTCGATCTCGCAGGTGCCGGTTATCAGGCCGCTTTCTCTGGCCAGAAAAGCTATAACGGGGTCGCGGTACTCAGCCGGTTACCCCTCGGCGAAATCCTCAGCGACCTGCCAGGATCAAGCGACCCACAGCGACGAGTGCTAGCTGCAACCGTTGGCGGAGTACGCATCATCAATCTCTATGTTCCCAACGGCCAATCCGTCGGATCTGACAAATATACTTACAAGCTGGACTGGCTGGACAAGCTGGCACAGTGGCTGGAAACCGAGCTAATTCGCTATCCGCAATTGGTGGTGCTGGGCGATTTCAATATCGCGCCGGAAGACCGTGATGTACACGATCCAGCCGCTTGGACTGGTCATATCCTGTGCAGCGACGCCGAGCGGGCCGCATTCCGGCGACTGTTGGATTTGGGCCTTCAAGACGCATTTCGACAATTTCCACAGGAAGAAAATAGCTTTAGCTGGTGGGATTACCGCGCCGCCAGCTTCCGTCGCAACCTAGGGTTGCGCATCGATCATCTTTTGCTCAGCTCGGCACTGGCCGCGACTTGTACCGCCTGTTGGGTGGACAAGACCCCGCGCCGACTGGAGCGCCCGTCCGATCACGCCCCAGTGATCGCCGAATTCACTCTCGAACTTCATTGAACCGAATTCTCATGGAACATCATCCTCGTAATGTACTGGTGACCGGCGCTGCTGGCTTCATCGGCTGCAACTTCGTCCGTCACCTGCTGGCCAACGACCCGGATGTGCGCATCGTCACCCTCGATCTGCTGACCTATGCCGGTTCGCTGGACAATCTGCGTGAGCTGCCCGACCCGAGCCGACATCTTTTTGTCCAGGGAGACATTTGTGATCGCGCATTGGTAGATCAGCTATTGCGTGAGCACGCCATCGACACCATCGCCCACTTTGCCGCCGAAAGCCATGTGGACCGTTCGATTTCCGGCCCGGCTGCTTTCGTGCAAACCAATCTGGTCGGCACCTTTACTCTGCTGGAAGCGGCTCGCAGTGCCTGGCTGGGTGGTGAGCAATCCGCCGAACATTGCCGCTTCCACCACATCTCCACCGATGAGGTGTATGGCACCCTCAAGCGTGATGATCCGCCATTCAGCGAGACCACGCCCTACGCTCCCAACTCACCCTATTCCGCCTCCAAGGCCGGTTCCGATCATCTGGTGCGCGCCTATTTCCATACCTATGGCCTGCCGGTCGTCACCACCAACTGCTCCAACAACTACGGCCCTTATCAGCATGGCGAGAAGTTCATTCCCACCGTGATCCGCTCTTGCTTGTTGCAACAACCGATTCCGGTCTATGGCGACGGCAGCAATATCCGCGATTGGCTGTATGTCGAAGACCATTGTCGCGGCATCGATACTGTGATCCGACATGGCAAGTTGGGCGAAACCTACAACATCGGCGGCGACAACGAATGGGCCAACATCAATATCGCCAAGCTGATCTGCGCTCTACTCGATCAGCACCGACCAGAACACGCCCCGCATGAGCGCCTCATTACCTTCGTCACCGATCGGCTCGGCCACGACTGGCGCTATGCCATCGACCCGCGCAAGATGAGCGAAGCACTCGGCTGGCGGCCAGAAGAAACCTTCAACACCGGCATCGCCAAGACTGTGGATTGGTATCTGCAACGGCACGCCGCCGACCCCGCCTGGGGCGGCATGATCGGAGAATAGAACACCTTATGTCCCATCCCGCTTTCGAACATCTGCGCAATCATCCCGTCCCTGCTCTGCGGCTGGAGTTTCAGGAATACCGCCATCGTGCCACCGGCGCCCGGCATCTGCATCTGGCCGCCGACGATCCGCACAACGCTTTCATGGTTGCGTTCCTGACCGTCCCCCAGGACTCGACCGGTGTGGCTCATATTCTCGAACACACCGCCTTATGCGGCAGTCAGCGTTATCCGGTGCGCGATCCTTTTTTCATGATGATCCGGCGGTCGCTGAATACCTTCATGAATGCCTTTACCAGCAGCGACTGGACTGCCTATCCCTTCGCCAGTCAGAACAAAAAGGATTTCAATAATCTGCTGGATGTGTATCTGGATGCGGCTTTCTTTCCGCTCTTGGACGCACGCGATTTCGCTCAAGAGGGCCACCGCTTGGAATTCGCCCAAGCGGACGATCCGCACACAGATCTGCTGTTCAAAGGCGTGGTATTCAATGAAATGAAAGGGGCGCTCAGCTCGCCGACGCAGTGCCTCAGCCAAGAATTGCAGCAGCGTTTATTTCCGACCATCACCTATCACTACAACAGCGGCGGCGACCCTGAGGTGATCCCTAGCCTCACTCACCAACAGCTCAAGACTTTTCACGCCCGCCACTATCATCCCTCGAATGCCATTTTCCTCACCTACGGCGATATTCCCGCTGCCGAGCATCAGCAACACTTCGAGACGCAGGCGCTCAATCGATTCCAGGCGCTCGAACTGGATCTGGCGATTCCCAACGAGCACCGCCTTTCCACACCGGTCAGCGATCTTATCCACTACTCCCTGGATGGCGTCGAAGATCTGAGTGAGCAAACCCATATCGTACTCGGCTGGCTGTTAGGGCCGATGACCGATCTGCTGGCGACGCTGCGCGCCCGTCTGTTGAGCGATGTGTTACTGGACAACAGCAGCTCGCCGCTGCGTCATGCCCTGGAAACCTCGGAGCTGGGCAGCTCGCCCTCACCCTTGTGCGGCTTTGACGCCGCCACCCGCGAAACCACCTTCGTTTGCGGACTGGAAGGTTCCGACCCCGAACACGCCGCAGCGGTCGAGGCGCTGATCCTGGATGTACTGCAACAAGTCGCCGCCGAGGGCGTACCTCGCGAAGCGGTGGACGCGGCTCTGCATCAACTGGAATTGAGCGAACGGGAAATCACTGGCGATGGCTTTCCCTATGGCCTGCGCCTGCTGATGGAGGCGTTGACTCCGGCGATCCACGGTGCGGACCCGCTACCGGCTCTGGACAGCGGCCCACTCTTAGAACAACTGCGAACGGAAAGCCGCGATCCGGCATTCATCCCGCGTCTGATTCGGGAACTGTTGCTGGACAACCCGCATCGGGTGCGACTGACCATGGCCCCCGATCCAGAATTGAGTGTTCAGCAAGCCGCAGCGGAGCGGGAGCGCTTGGCCACGATCCGCGCCGCGCTCAGCGAAGCCGACACCACCCGCCTCGTCGAACAGGCGCAAGTTCTAGCCGAGCGCCAACAACGCCAAGATGATCCCGAATTGCTGCCTAAGGTGGGGTTGGAAGATGTACCACCGGATCTGAAAATTGCCGAAGGCACGGTACAACCGGTCGGTACCTTACCGGCCACGTGGTATGCCCAAGGCACCAACGGCATGGTGTATGTGCAAACCGTACTCGATCTGCCTGCGCTGGAGCGCGAGGCGCTGGATCTGCTGCCCCTGTTTTGCGCCTGCTTGAGCGAAGTCGGTAGTGCCGGACGGGATTATCGAAGCACTCAGGCTCAACAGGCCGCAGTCACTGGAGGCATCAGCGCCCGCGCCAATGTGCGTGGCGGGGTGGACGATGTGCATCAGGTCAAAGGGGTTGTAGTGCTGGCTGGCAAGGCGTTGGCCCGCAATCAGGGTGCCTTGTCCGAACTGCTGTGGGAAACCCTGACCCGCTCTCGCTTCGACGAACTGCCTCGGCTGCGGGAGCTGGTGGCGCAAATGCGCGCCCAGCGCGAAGAAGCAGTCACCGATCATGGCCACATGCTGGCATTGGCAGCGGCCAGCGCCAGCATGAGTCCAGCAGCAGCACTGAGCCACCGTTGGGAAGGTTTGCAGGGCTTGCGGGATCTCAAGGCGCTGGACGATTCGCTGGATGATCCGGCCGCGCTGGCTGCCTTCGCCGCACGCTTGGAAGACCTGCGCGAGCGTTTACAGCAGGCACCCCGACAATTGCTGATCGTCAGCGAAGCCGAGCGACAGGACGAGATTGCAACCGCACTGGCGACGCACTGGCGAGATGCGGCATCACCCATCATCACGCCGTTCTCGCTGGCCGCGCCCGAAGCATCGCCCGCTCGACAGGGTTTTAGCGTCAACACCCAGGTCAACTTCTGCGCCAAAGCCTACCCCACCGTAGCCCCCAATCATCCCGATGCTCCGGTACTGCATGTGCTGGGCGATTTTCTGCGTAATGGCTATCTGCATCGTGCCATTCGCGAACAGGGTGGCGCCTATGGCGGCGGCGCGGGCTATCATCCCGACAGCGGTGCGTTCCGCTTCTATTCCTACCGTGATCCCCGTTTAGCGGACACTCTCGCTGATTTCGACCGAGCACTGGACTGGTTGCAAGAGTACGACCATCCTGCCCGAACATTGGAGGAAGCGATTCTGGGCATCATCGCGGCTATCGACAAACCCGGCTCTCCCGCTGGAGAAGCCATCGGTGCCTTCTTCGGCACTCTGTTTGGCCGTACTCCAGAACAGCGTCGAACCTACCGAAAACGAGTATTGGCAGTCACCTTAGACGATCTCAAGCGGGTGGCGGTGCACTATCTGCAACCGGAGCAGGCACACTGCGCGGTGTTGAGCAATGCACGGACGCTAGCCGCACAGCCAGATTTGTCTATCATCACGGTTTGATCTTGGTCCGCCTGAATAACCGCTGAGCTTGGAATGCGCAAACCGCCCACTTCTTCGCGTATCCGCCTTGACGATCTAAGCACCGCCGAACTGATCGCTCATGGCAAAAATCTGCTGTCGACCCGCAACTACCGGGATGCTATCGACGTTTACAAGCTGCTACTGAAGCGCGAGCCGCAACCCGAGGCGGGCTGGCGCGAATCCCTGGCCACGACCTACCTGGAACGAGCCAAGGAACTGGCTGGCAAGGCCATGTACCGCGAAGCCGCCGTGCTCTGGGAAAATATTCCCAAGCTCTGCGCCCAATCGCCGCATCCCGAACTCTACATCGACTGGCTGTTCGACAGCGGCCAGTACGCCAAAGCGATGTGCGCCTACACCGACTATTCAGCCACTCTGGCAACTGCTGGAGTGGCCGAATTGGAGACGCTCCTTGCCGCGCTGGTGCTAACCGGACAAAAGGACGTGTTGCGCGCCCTGCCTCAGGACGCTCCATTTTGTCGGCAACGACCCACCGCCCAGAATGCGCTACGTGCCTACAGCCAAGGTGAACCCGAAGAGGCCGTGCGCGAACACCTGAATAATATTTCGGTTCGCTCGCCCTACCGCGATCTGCGCCAAGTGCTTGCTGCATTGCTTAAGCTGGAAACCGACCCGACCGGTGCTTCGGCGCTCGTTGAGCGGATTCCCGAAACCTCGCCTTACCACAGTTGGGTCGAGATCGTCCGCGCCTGTGCCGCTCTCGAACCCATTCGGACGCTACCACTTCTTGATTCCGCCTCACGCGAAATCGCTAGCGGCCTACTCGGCCTGGACCCGCGTCAACTCAAGCTGCTCAAGGAATGGGCGCGACTGGGCGAAACACCCAGCGATAGCGCGATCTTCGGCTTCATCACTACCAACATCCAGGTATTGGACCGGGATCAGGCGCGCCGCGCCAGCTTGGCGCTGCTGCCAACTCACCCTTCAGGAATACCGATCTACACCAAGCTGTTCGGAGCCTTGCCGCCCGATCAGCTACACCGTCTGCAAGCCATGAAAGCAGAACGGGAAGGTGACCTACGCAGCGTCTTGCACCACTGGCGCAGTTGCGCCGATCTGCTGGCTAAGGGCACCGAGAACCCAGACGGCCCGCTGATGGCGGCACTGGTTTTGCGCCACTTGGCACAACTGCTGGAACAAGACCCTCCACCCTGGTTCATCGAGGTTCGGGCTGAAGATCTTCTGGAACAGAGCCTGCAACTGGACCCGGATGATCGCGATACTTACCTGCATCTGGCAAAACTGCATCAGGAGGCTGGTAACGACAAGGATTACTATCAATGGGTGGAACGTGCAGTCAAACAATTTCCCAATGATTCTCAAGTGTTGCTCGCCGCCGTCACGGCCGCTACCGCTCGCAAGGCGTATAAGAAAGCCGCCGGTTTCGCTACACGAGTGTTGGAACTAGACCCAATCAACAGCAAGGCCCGCAACACTCTGATCAACTCCCATCTGGCACACGCCCGCAAGCAGATTCTGGCTGACAAGTACGAACTGGCGACTAAAGAGCTAGATAGCGCCGCTCAACTGGAGCACGACAACACCCGCAACGGCGTGGTCGAAATCAACCGAGGTCTCCTAGCCTTCGCCCAGCGCCAACACGAGCGCGCCCAGCAATGGCTGCACGAAGGCACCCGCATTGCCGGTAGCCGACCACTGGCTTGGCTGCGGTTCACAGTGGAAGCCTCTCGCTTGCGACTGGAACCGACCCGGTTCGTGCGCGATCTTGGCCTTGGCGATCCCAGCAAATTCACCATTGATCGTGCCGATCTGCTGGCTATCGTCCAAACCCTCAATACCTACCGGGAAGAAAAGGTCAAAAACCTCAGCGCGATACTGCAATCTTTGGAAAAACCGTTGCAGCGGGCAATCAAGTCGTTGAGCGCGGAGGAGGATCTGCTCTCAGTCTGCGAATGCCTGCATCGCATCCCACAGCATAAGCTGCTGGAATACGCCGCGACCCAAGCACTCAAACACCATCCAGAGCGACCACTCTTTGTTTACTTTCAGATTTTCGGCCGCGCTGGAGGCAGCCTCTATCGCATCAAGCATCCTGACCACGAGCGACTGGATGCGGCGAGAGCACGTGCCGCTGCGACCAAAGATCACCGAGTCATCGTGTTGATCGCAGATTTCCTCGATCAGTATTTGCTTCCTCCCACCCCACCCCGTCCAAAGTCAGGGTACAACACCGATATCGGTGATCTGCTCCAGGAAGAGATGAAGCAACTGCCTCCAAAGCTACGAGACCAATTGTTGAATGAAATCCTGCACGAACTTCCGCTGGATGACGACGAATTTCCGCCTGAAGCCTATAAGACGCTTCTGGAAATTTTGCTGACGGGCAATGAGGATGATCTCTTCAATTTTCTTGATTCACTCGATCTTCCTTCGCCTCCACCAAGTGATGGTCGCCGCAAGAAACGCCGGAGTTGAGTATGCCGAATCCTTTCACTGTGCTGGGCATTGTTGAAACTGCCGATGATGAGGCCATCAAAAAAGCCTATCTGCAAAAGGTCCGTGAGCATCCGCCAGAGCGCGACGCCGAACGCTTTCAAGCGATCCGTACCGCTTATGAAGCGATCAAAACTCGCCGGGACCGCCTGGATTACCAACTGTTTCAACGGGAAACCCCGGATCTGGCCGAGCTGGTGGCGAACGCCCTACAATCTGGTCCGCGCCGCCGTCCGAGTGAACAGCAGCTCCTGCAAGTCCTCAGCAATCGCCTGAGCAACCTCAAACACGGTACTTCCAAATGACTCGCGGCGTACATCAAGTTGCGGGTTGCCATTCTCATACATCGATCTTCTTGAGTCCGCGCTACCCATCGATTCAATCCATTACCATGCGCGATTCAAGAGCGCCATAAAAACCCTGACGATGGACACTGCACACAAAGAACAATTGTTAGAGCGCTTTCGCCGTTACCTGGACGCACTTCCCGAAGCAGAAGTCACGGCAGAGGAGCCGCATACCGATCTGTATTCACTATTCACCGAGCTGGTCACGCTGAAAAACGAAGTCCGGCTGGAATCGCGCCAAATCAAAACTGCACTGGATGAATTTCGGGCGGTCTTCGAGACTCTGCAAACCAGCCAGAGCCAACTCGGCACCGAATTGGATCGCGCCCGTAGCGCATTACCTGAACAGCGACGGGCGGCATTGAAGCCGATATTGCTGGAACTGCTGGATTTACACGACCGCCTTGAAGCTGGTCTACGCGTTCTACAAGATTACCGCCCCTCGCTGCTGGGCCGGTTATGCCGACAGGAACAGGCGCTGTTACAAGCGATGGCCCAGGGTCAGGAAATGAGCCTGCGCCGCCTGGAGCAAATTCTCAACGCCCAGCAAGTGACAGCACTCAGCGCCCAGGGTCAATCGCTCGATCCGCATACCATGCGCGCCGCTGAGCTGGAGCGACGGTCTGACTTGGCCAACGGCATCGTCACCGAGGAATTGCGCAAAGGCTATACCTGGCAAGGCGATTTGCTGCGACTGGCCGAAGTCAAGGTCAATCGCCAGCCAGAACCCGTCGTCAGCGCCAACGTCTCCACTTCTAACTCTCATTGAATTGAATCGAATACGAGCGGCAATCTCATATGGCTGAAAAAATCATCGGTATCGATCTAGGCACCACCAACTCCGAAGTCGCAGTGGTCGACAATGGCTACGTCACCGTTATCGACATCACCTCCGGTCACCCAATGCTGCCTTCATTCGTCGGCCTAGCCGATGATGGCGCGATTCTGGTGGGCGAACCGGCTAAGAACCAGTATGTGCTTTATCCAGAACGCACCATCAAATCTATCAAGCGCCGGATGGGCAGCGCTGATCGCGTCGAACTGGGTGAAGTCAACTACAGCCCGCAGGAAATCTCCGCCATCATCCTGCGACGGCTGAAAGAGATCGCCGAGACGCATTTGGGCGAAACGGTCCACAAGGCGGTGATCACTGTACCGGCCTATTTCTCTGATGCGCAACGTCAGGCCACTCGCGAAGCGGGCGAGATCGCTGGGCTTGAGGTCATGCGGATCATCAACGAGCCGACCGCCGCCGCTCTGTCCTACGAAGCCAACCATCAGGGCCATAAGAAAGTGCTGGTCTACGATCTGGGAGGCGGCACCTTCGATGTATCGGTGGTCGGTATCGAAGATAACGTGGTCGAGGTGCTAGCCAGCCATGGCAATAATCATCTGGGCGGTGATGACTTCGACGCCAAGATCGTCGAGCACCTTGTCCATCATCTGCAAGAACAGGGCATCGATCCAAGCGGTTCCCGCAAGGCCATGGCCCGCATCACC
>JACSSB010000076.1 GCA_014879435.1 Phycisphaerales bacterium | reverse complement strand
TTGCTGGATTTCGATCCGGTCGGTTTGGTCCGAGGCCATCGCTGGGGGCAAGACTCCGAGGGCACACTCGCACACTACGTCAATGATCGGCCTTATGCTGCCTCTTCCTTCTTGAGCGTCGCTATCGCTCAGATCTTCGGCTCGGCAATGAAAGGAGTCTCCAAAGATCGGCAAGCACTGGCCGATAGCCCGCTGCCTTTGGATGTGCGTCTTTCTGCTGTAGCCAGTCGTGGCGGCGAAGCTTTTCTTCGCGGGTTGTTTGAACCCCTCGGCTACCAAGTGGAAACCCAACGGATTCCACTCGACGAGAACTTCCCGGAGTGGGGCGAGGGCCATTGCTTCGCACTGCGGCTCCAGGCACAGATCCGTCTCGCCGACTTGCTCAGTCATCTCTACGTGCTCATTCCCGTGCTCGATAACCAGAAGCACTACTGGGTCGGTGACGATGAAGTCGATAAGCTCCTCGCCAAAGGCGGTGAATGGCTGCGAACGCATCCCCTACGTGAGCAAATCACGCTTCGTTACCTCAAGCACCGACGGAGCCTGTATCGCGATGCGCTGGAACGGCTCATGGCCGGTGACGATCCAGAACCCGAAGCGCAGGAGAGCGAGAAAGAGCAGGAAGAAATCACTCTCGAAAATCCCATCAGCTTGAATGATCAACGCCTTGGCACTGTGCTTACAGTGTTGAAAAACTCCGGGGCGAGCCGTGTGCTGGATCTCGGTTGTGGTGAAGGAAGACTGATCAGCGCACTAATCAAAGAGCCTTCCATCACTCAGATCGTGGGCGTCGATGTTTCCATGCGCTCTCTGGAGCGGGCTAGCGACCGCCTGAAACTCGACCGCATGCCAGAAAAGCAGCGCAACAAAATAACGCTATTTCAAGGATCGTTGACCTATCGGGATCGCCGCTTTGCGGACTGCGACGCCGCATGCGCCATTGAGGTGATCGAACACATTGATATCTCGCGTCTCGGCGCCTTCGAGCGAGTTCTATTCGAGTTCGCCCAACCGCCCACCGTGATCATCACTACGCCGAACGTCGAATACAACCCACGCTTCGCCTCGCTACCAGTGGATCGGCTCCGGCATCGCGACCACCGTTTCGAGTGGACGCGCCAGGAATTTCAATCCTGGTGCACCGGGGTCGCCGAACGACACGGATATAAGGTGCGCTTCTTGCCGATCGGACCAGAAGATGCCGAACTCGGCGCTCCAACGCAGATGGCGGTATTTCAGCAATGAAAATCGAACTACCTGAGCTGTCGCTTGTCGCCCTCATCGGAACTTCCGGGAGCGGGAAATCGACCTTTGCCAGGACGCATTTCAAGCCGACCGAGATCCTTTCGTCCGACTACTGTCGTGCCCTGGTCTCCGATGATGAAAATAATCAGAAGGTGAGTAGTGAAGCTTTCGATGTGCTGTATTACATCGCGGCAAAGCGCCTAGCCACTGGGCGCTTGACGGTTATCGACGCCACCAATGTTCAACCCGAGGCGCGCAAACCCATCGTCAAACTGGCCCGCGAGCATGATGTGTTGCCGGTTGCGATTGTGCTGAACCTTCCGCCTGCGCTCTGTCACCAACGCAATCAGGATCGTGCCGACCGCCAGTTCGGTGCACATGTCGTGCGCCAGCAAGCACAACAATTGCGTAGGGCCATCCGCTCACTCAAACAGGAAGGCTTTCGGCATATCAGCATCCTCAACTCGCCAGAGGAAGTGGCGACGGTTGAAGTCGTGCGCAAACCGTTGTGGAACGACAAACGGCAGGAGCGGGGGCCGTTCGACATCATCGGCGACGTGCACGGTTGCTTTGATGAAGTGGTCGGCCTGTTGCGCAAACTGGGTTATGAAGTCGAAGCGGATGAAGCCGCGCCTATGGCTAGGCATCCACAAGGCCGCCGCGCCATCTTTCTCGGTGATCTCGTCGATCGCGGCCCCAAATCTCCAGCGGTGCTGCGGCTAGTGATGGCAATGGTGGGCGAGGGGACTGCTTTTTGCGTGCCGGGCAACCACGATACCAAGCTGAAAAAGAAGCTGGATGGTGGCGATGTACGGTTAACCCACGGCCTTGCGGAGACCCTGGCACAGCTCGAACGCGAGCCTGCCGAATTTATCCAGAAAGTGCGATCCTTCATCAACGATTTGGTGAGTCACTATGTGTTGGATGAGGGCAAGCTGGTGGTAGCTCATGCCGGAATGAAGGAAGCCTTTCAGGGGCGTGCCTCCGCCCGAGTGCGAGAGTTCGCGCTCTATGGCGAGAGCACCGGCGAGACCGACGAATACGGGTTGCCAGTCCGCTACAACTGGGCGGCCGACTACCGGGGTTCGGCGCGGGTAGTGTATGGGCACACTCCCGTACCCAGTGCAGAGTGGCTCAACAAAACCCTCTGCATCGACACCGGCTGCGTCTTCGGCGGGGCGTTGACTGCTTTGCGTTATCCCGAAAACGAGCTGATATCGATCGCAGCCGCCAAGATGTATTACGAACCGATCAAACCGCTTGAGGGCGCTTCGACGCTGGCGGCGGATCGACCTTACAACGACGTTCTCGATATCGAGGATGTTCAGGGAAAGCGCATCGTTTCCACGCGTATCCGTGGCACGGTGACGGTGCGCGAAGAGAACGCGGTTGCGGCGCTGGAGGTGATGAGCCGTTTCGCCACTGACCCGCGCTGGTTGATCTACTTGCCGCCCACGATGTCGCCCTCGGACACTCGCAAAGAGGGGCCGATCCTTGAGCATCCTGAGGAGAGTTTCCAGTACTACCGCGCCAATGGCGTTCCCAAGGTGGTGTGCCAGGAAAAACATATGGGGTCGCGGGCCGTCGCCGTGGTATGTCGGGATGAGAACGTGGCTGCAAAGCGCTTCGGTATTCAGGGGCATGGGATCGGAGCGCTGTACACGCGAACGGGTCGGCCTTTTTTTGGCGATCCTGTGCTGGAATCCGATTTTCTGGATCGCCTCTGCGCCGCGTTGACGCAAGCTGATTTCTGGAAAAAGTTTGAATCGGATTGGTTCTGTATTGATGCGGAGCTTATGCCTTGGTCGGCAAAGGCACAGGAATTACTGCGGTCGCAATACGCACCGGTTGGGGCGGCGGCTCATGCCAGTATGTCCGCCGCTCTAGCCGCGCTTCGGCTTGCGGCCTCCCGCACCGTGGGAATGAATGAGCTCGTTGAGCGTTATGCAGCTCGGCAGGAATGTGTCGAGAAGTACAGGCAAGCATACCAGCGCTATTGCTGGTCAGTTTCCAGCATCGATGATCTGAAGTTTGCACCGTTTCATTTGCTGGCGTCCGAGGGGGGTGTGCATACGAATCGGGATCATGTCTGGCATATGAATACCCTGGCTGAGCTATGTGATGCGGGGGGCTCCTTGCTGCATAAGACCGCGTTCAAGGTGATCGATCTTAGCAATATGGAGAGTCAGGCCGAGGGTATCGCGTGGTGGGAAGATCTCACCGAGAATGGTGGGGAGGGCATGGTGGTCAAACCCATTGAATGGCTCATGCGCGGCAAGAAAGGACTTGTGCAACCGGCGATGAAATGTCGCGGCAAGGAGTATCTACGCATCATTTACGGGCCGGAGTACACCTTGGAAGAGCACATCGAACGCTTACGTATCCGCACGCTCGGGGCGAAGCGTTCTCTGGCACTGCGTGAGTTCGCGCTTGGGCTTGAAGCCTTGCATCGCTTCGTGGAGAAAGAACCATTGTATCGAGTGCATGAGTGTGTTTTCGGGGTGCTGGCATTAGAAAGCGAGCCAGTAGACCCACGACTTTGAGTGCATTCGACGCTACCCATGAATTCGTATAAGATGGTCACAACAAAATATAAGGGAATCAAAATCTATGCTCTGTTTTAATCATCCTGAACGGCAGGCTATTGGTATTTGTAAAGCATGTCATCGTGGTATTTGCCAAGAATGCATGACCGATCTCGGGCATGGTATTGCCTGTAAAGATAAGCATGAGCAGCAGGTGGAATCTCTTGAGAAAATTATACGTCAGAGCGAAAAAATC
>JACSSB010000092.1 GCA_014879435.1 Phycisphaerales bacterium | reverse complement strand
CCCTCTCATCGCTTACCTCCCTTATAAGTGTGGGTGATTTGGGTAATGACAAGCTTTAGCAAAGGGGGGACTGAACAGTTACACCTCAAATTAAAGTCATTCCCGCGAAAGCGGGAATCCAGGGGATCTTGCGTATCACCGTTTCTGGACTCCCGCCTACGCGGGAGTGACGATCTGTGTGGCGTCAGATCCGCTGTTTCATGGAGCGACGGGTGATCAATACCCAATGAATAACCCTACCCTACGCGAATTGTTGACTACTGCCACGCAACGTTTGAGCTCCACCAGCGAAACTCCACGCCTGGATGCTGAACTGTTGTTAGCGGCGGCGCTGGAGCGATCTCGAGTTTATCTGCATACCTGGCCGGAACGAGTGCCGGAAGCGGAGTATTTGACTCGTTTTTACACCTGGCTGGATCGGCGTAGTGCGGGAGAACCGGTGGCCTATCTGCTCGGTCAACGCGAATTCTGGTCATTAGCGCTGGAAGTCACGCCAGATACCTTGATTCCCCGGCCCGAGACCGAACTGCTGGTGGAATTGGCGCTGGAGCGCTTGCCGGTGGATCGATCCTGTACGCTCGCCGACCTAGGCACAGGTAGCGGTGCCATTGCCCTCGCTCTCGCAGTGGAACGGCCGCAAGCGCGTATCATTGCCACTGATCGCAGCCCGGCCGCTCTGGCGGTGGCTCAACGCAATGCCCAGCGGTTGAAGATCGCTCATGTTGAATTCCGCCAGGGTGATTGGTGTGCACCGTTGGCAGGCGAATGTTGCGAGATGATCGTCTCCAATCCCCCTTACGTGGCTGCCACCGATGCCCACTGGCGACAGGGTGATGTCCGCTTCGAACCGGTAGCGGCGCTGGTGGCTGGCGAGGATGGATTGGATGCGCTACGGACTATCATCCAGCAAGCGCCCCAATATCTGCAGGCGGACGGCTGGTTGCTGCTGGAGCACGGCTATGATCAAGGAGAGGTCGTGCCAATGTTATTGCGGGAACGAGGATTCGTCGAAGTGGACGATCATCGGGACTTCGCCGGGTTAAGCCGGATCAGTAGCGGGCGCTGGCCGGGTTGAAACGATAGCAACTAAGGATTACCGTTGTCCTATCGATATACCTTTTGGTCATTCGGCGGTTGTGGAGGGCAGTATCATGCGTGTTGACACCGAAGATCTGTACAAGCACCGCAGTATTCAATTCTGTCGTTTTCATCACGATCCCGATCAGGCCGGTTCAGCGGCGGACTGGCTGCGGCATGTAGTGGGTATCCAGACGGTTGAGTGCCAGTCACCCCAAGCTTTGGTTGTGGTCTACGACCTACGGCGAGTGACCCTGGAGAGTATCGAACACGCGCTGAGCGAACTCGGTTACCACTTGGACAATAGCCTGATGTCCAAACTGAAACGGGCACTGGTTTACTACACCGAGGAAACCCAGCGAGAAAATCTAGCCATCCACCCGGAAGCGCAGGCGATTCAGCAGGACGTCTTCATCAATCGTTATGAGCATCTTGCGCACGGTTGCCGCGACCCGCAGCCAGAATATTGGCGGGAATATCAGTGAGTCGCGCTTGGCTTCAATCTGCCAGTGCGGTACGTGGATCGACGTATGCGTAGCCGAGATCCTCAGCCACCGCTTTGTAGGTGACCTTGCCCCGACAGACGTTCAGCCCTTCCAGGAAATGGGCATCGCCCAACAAGGCTTGCTTATAACCTTGGTCGGCTAGCGCCAGAGCATAGGGTAAGGTCACGTTGTTGAGCGCGTAGGTGGAGGTATAGGGCACCGCGCCGGGCATATTGGCGACGCAGTAATGCACCACCCCATCCAGGATATAGATAGGATCGGCATGGGTGGTCGGATGTGAAGTCTCGAAACAGCCGCCCTGATCGATAGCGACATCCACCAATACCGCCCCCGGTTTCATCCGCCGCACCATGTCGCGAGTCACCAATTTGGGGGCTTCGGCGCCTGCAATCAGTACCCCACCGATGACCAAATCGGCTTGTAGCACGTAGTCCTCAAGTGAAGATCGGGTCGAGTAGACGGTCTTAAGCGCCGCGCCAAAGTTTCGCGCCAGTCGCACCAACACATTCACATCGCGATCCAGCACAGTTACTTCGGCACCCATGCCGAGGGCTATATCGATGGCATTTTCGCCAACCGTGCCGCCGCCGATCACCACCACCTTGGCCGGCGCCACCCCCGGCACGCCGCCCAGCAAGATGCCTCGCCCGCCTTTGGCCCGCTCCAGCGCCGAGGCACCCGCCTGAATCGATAGACGACCGGCTACCCGCGACATCGGGGCCAGTAGCGGTAATCCGCCATGGCCGTCGGTCACGGTTTCGTAGGCGATGCAGACCGCACCGCTGTTGACCAGATCCCGCGTTTGTTCTGGATCGGGGGCCAGATGTAGGTAGGTGAACAGAATTTGCTCCGGGCGCAACATTTGACGCTCCACCGCCTGCGGTTCCTTGACCTTCACGATCAATTCGGCCTGAGCGAAGATTTCCGCAGCCGTGGCGGCGATCTCGGCACCGACAGCACGATAGTCCTCATCCAAACGACCAATCCCGGCACCAGCACCGGTTTCCACCAGGACCTGATGACCGTGCGCGGTAAATTCCCGCACGCTGTCTGGAGTCAGACCCACCCGGTACTCGTGAACCTTGATCTCTTTGGGGACGCCAACACGCATTGCCAGATCCTCTTAAGGAGAAGGAAAGTCGCCCGCTGATCATCCGCCAAATCGAATGGGATGACCATCGGTGGTGTATTCATTGATTGGATGCTGATGCCGGATGATGAGTTGCGTTATCCTCGCCTGCATACACACAAACAACGGAGAAAACGGATGAATCGTAAGATGAAAGCCTTTTGGTTCGGCGGATGGTTCGTTGGCATATTGGCGATGCCATCATTGGGCCATACCCAGGAAATTGGCAGTGTGGACACCGCTTTTCAGTGGTTGGGGCCGAACCACAAGATCGTGGTCGAGGCTTTTGATGATCCGAAGATCGATGGGGT
Organism: Phycisphaerales bacterium; assembly: GCA_014879435.1. Lineage (GTDB taxonomy): Bacteria > Pseudomonadota > Gammaproteobacteria > Competibacterales > Competibacteraceae > Competibacter. The sequence continues at coordinate 1,014 of JACSSB010000092.1, read as the reverse complement.
GACTTGTTATGTCAGTCGTTCCCGCACGGGTGGCATCAAAGGGGGACTGGGCTTAGCCGAAGATACCTCCGATTCCTCACTAGCTTGTCGGCAGACCGGACCGATTGCGATCAAGGAGAAGTTCAAAGAAGGCGAAGAAGTATTCACCGAGCGCCGTTCGCTGGTGTTCAAGAAATTGCGAGTGGTGCGCTTCCTTGACCAGACACGTAATACTTTGGTGTATCTGGTTTACAGCGACAAACTGGTAGAGGGTTCACCCAAGAACTCAGTGTCGGCGGTGGCGATGATGCCGTGGGGTGACAAACTCCCCAAGACAGCGCCGTAGACGATAGAGCTTATTCTCGAAAACCGTGCTTCGGTTTTTCAATTTCCAGCCTGTGCTCTCTCAAGAAATAGAGTAACCGTGCTATAGCGACCCTCTTTGAGCTGTGGAATGGAGCAACATACAACACTCCACCGTCATTCCCGCGAATGCGGGAATCCAGTGCCTTCACTATCGACCTGGATCCCCGCCTGCGTGGGGATGACGGCAAACACAATTTATTCAGGGGTACTATATGAGGTAGCTGGGTTGGGTGGACTGAATATACTACTCCAGCCAATTGCTAGCCAGTTAGGCTATTCATAAAATCACCAAACTATATTGGTAGAGTAAATATCCTCGTATGAGCGAAATTTATATAAGCACCGATGTTGAAACCGATGGCCCAATTCCAGGACCATATTCCATGTTAAGTTTCGGCTCTGCAGCCTATACTTCAGATAAGAAACTTATCTCAACTTTCTCCGCAAATCTGGAAACATTAGAAGGCGCTACACCTCATCCAAAAACAGCAAAATGGTGGGCTACTCAGCCCGAAGCATGGGCAGCATGCAGGAAAGATCTTCAAAAACCTGAAACAGCCATGCCTGCCTATGTTGAATGGATCAAAACACTGAAAGGTAAGCCAGTATTCGTTGCCTATCCAGCAGGTTTCGACTTTTTGTTCGTCTATTGGTATCTCATTCGCTTCG
>JACSSB010000330.1 GCA_014879435.1 Phycisphaerales bacterium | reverse complement strand
TACGCGCCACACCCAGCACGTCACCCTTGACGAGCGAACCGGCCACGATTCGTTCCAGCGTGGCCGGTTGCATGTGAATCCAGCCTTCGGCGATGGCTCTGCGGTGGGTGACATCCTTGTCACCCACATCGACCATATGGGCCTCACCAGCGGCATTAAAGTGGCTCAATTCGATCACGGATTTCCTATTTGATCGTTACCAGCAACGGCACGATCAGCAGAGCAACAATATTGATAATCTTGATCAGCGGGTTAACCGCTGGGCCAGCCGTATCTTTGTAAGGGTCGCCAACGGTATCACCCGTGACTGCGGCCTTATGTGCCTCCGAACCTTTACCGCCATGATTACCATCTTCGATGTATTTCTTGGCGTTATCCCAGGCACCACCACCGGTAGTCATGGAAATCGCCACGAATAAACCCGTGACGATAGTCCCCATTAACAAACCACCCAGCGCTTTGGGTCCAGCTTCTGGACCTAACAACCATGCCATACCGAAACCGACCACGATAGGCGTCAGCACCGGGAGCAAGGACGGGATAATCATTTCCTTGATCGCCGCACGGGTTAGTAGGTCCACCGCCCGCGAATAGTCAGGTTTGGTGGTACCTTCCATGATGCCAGCGATTTCGCGGAACTGCCGACGCACCTCCAGCACCACTGCGCCAGCGGCGCGGCCAACCGCTTCCATCGCCATCGCCCCGAACAGGAACGGAATCATACCGCCAATGAACAAGCCGATGATCACGATTGGATCGGTCAGGGAGAAATCAACCTTGACATGCGCAAGATCCAATTTGTGCTCAAAATCGGCAAACAACACCAACGCGGCCAAACCGGCCGAACCAATGGCGTAACCCTTGGTCACCGCCTTGGTGGTGTTGCCAACCGCATCCAGTGGATCGGTGATGCCGCGAATCTTGTCGTCCATTTCCGCCATTTCGGCGATACCGCCCGCGTTGTCAGTGATCGGTCCATAGGCATCCAGAGCGACGATAATGCCCGCCATCGACAGCATGGCCGTAGCCGCGATGGCAATGCCGTACAAACCGGCCCAAGTGTATGCCAGGCCGATGCTGATACAGACGGCGATCACCGGTAACGCGGTCGCTTTCATCGACACCGCCAGACCGGCGATGATATTGGTCGCATGACCAGTGGTGCAGGCTTCCGCCAGTTTGCGCACCGGGCTGTATTCAGTCGCGGTGTAGTATTCGGTGATAACCACCATGGCGGCAGTCAGACCTAACCCCACCAGCGCCGAACCCCAAAGTCCCCAGATATGTGCACTACCCATTAGAATCCAGATAACGGGCAGAAAAACTATGGCGGAAATCGCACCAGCCACTGCTAGCCCGCGATACAGCGCGTTCATGATCTTCTCGCCTTCCCGCGCCTGGACGAAACCGCAGCCGATGATCGAGGCGATAATCGATACTCCCCCCATGACTAACGGCAAAGTGACGGCGTTCTGGACGAGGTCCGCACCAAATACCGACGCGCTCAGGCTGCCCACCAGCATGGTGGCGATGATGGTCACAGCGTAGGTCTCAAACAGGTCGGCGGCCATACCGGCGCAGTCGCCCACATTGTCACCCACATTATCGGCAATGACCGCCGGGTTGCGCGGATCGTCCTCGGGAATACCGGCTTCGACCTTGCCGACCAGATCAGCACCGACATCCGCACCTTTGGTGAAGATGCCGCCGCCCAGACGGGCGAAGATCGAAATCAGCGAACTGCCGAAGGCCAAACCGACCAGCGGACCGAGATCGGGAACGGTACCGGCGGTGGCATAAAGCACTGCGTAATAACCGGCCACACCCAGCAGACCCAAACCGACCACCAGCATACCGGTGATCGCACCACCACGAAAAGCCACTTCCAGCGCAGCATTCAGTCCTTCGTGAGCCGCCTGAGCGGTACGCACATTGGCGCGCACCGAGATATACATACCGATATAACCGGCGATACCCGAGCAGGCCGCACCGATCACGAAACCAATGGCCGACAGCGTACCCAGAGTAAATAAGATGATCACGCCGACGATCACACCGACAATAGCAATAGTGGTGTATTGCCGGTTCAGATAAGCGCGCGCTCCTTCCTGAACAGCGGCGGCGATTTCCTGCATTCGAGCGTTGCCAGCATCCTTGGCTAACACCCACTTGGCCGACTGAACACCGTAGATGATTGCGCCGATGGCGCAGGCTAACGCAATGATTAATCCTACCGCCGTCATGACAGAGTTCCTCCAAGGTGTGAATCATATAACCGCATGATATTCTCCCAATTATTTTGCAATAACTATCAGTTTGTTTCGTGGGATCGTTCGGTCGATCCTCGATACTAACGTGCGAGGAAGTATTTGGGCGGGAATCCAGAACAACCGCGTCACGCTATTGCTAAGAATAGGTCAAGGATCAGAACATGCGGCTACGATGATGCGGTCGCCGCCAACGCGCAACCCAATAGGTGTACGGGTGCACGAGGACGGCGTGACGGAGAAAATGAAGGGCGGATGCGGCGATTAGCTGTCGTTAGATATTAATGTTCTACGGCATTATAGCGATCTACGCTGGCCATGATTTCAATCTTGGCTTCCTCTGGATCACCCCAGCCATCGATTCGCACCCACTTGCCAGAATCCAAATCTTTGTAGTGCTGGAAGAAATGAGCGATACGCGCCAGTAAGGTCTTGGACATTTGCGCATACGAATCGATGTCATCGAACTGGGCGCATTCCTTCTTGATCGGCACCGCCAGAATCTTGGCGTCGCCCCCAGACTCGTCCGTCATTTTCAGTACACCCATGGGACGGGCGCGCACCACGCAACCGCTGATCACGGGGAGGGGCGCCACGACCAGCACATCCAGCGGGTCGCCATCTTCACACAGGGTATGCGGGATATAACCGTAGTTGCAGGGATAGTGCATCGCTGCGTTCATGAAACGATCCACGAACAGCGCACCGCTTTCCTTGTCCACTTCGTACTTTACGGGGTCCGAATGCGCCGGGATTTCAATGATGACATTGAACTCTTCGGGGAGATTGTGACCTGCGCTTACTCTGTCCAGTATCATGGAAGTTGCCTTTTGTAATACCACGTTGGATGGAAGGGATATACTACAGCAAGATCAGACGCTTGGCAGCATGGCAGCACTGGCGTTTTACGATTGCCCCCGCCCTAACGCAGTGGCGGATAAGTGGGGCGCCAGCGGTTCAACCGCCCAAGTAGGCTTTGCGAACTTCGTCGTTGGCCAGTAGATTAGCGCCGGTGTCCGCCAACACGATGTGGCCATTTTCCAACACATAGCCACGATCTGCCAGTTGCAGAGCGCGGTGAGCGTTCTGCTCGACTAGGAAGATCGTCACGCCCTCCTCGCGAATCTCTTTCAGAATCTGAAAGATTTGGGCGATGATGATCGGTGCCAGCCCTAAGGAAGGTTCATCCAGCAGCAACAGATTGGGTCGACTCATCAACGCTCGGCCGATGGCCAACATCTGCTGTTCACCGCCAGAGAGCGTACCTCCGCGTTGGTGGTGTCGCTCCTTGAGACGCGGAAATAGACTGAAAACCCGTTCCAGGTCGGTATCCAACCGAGCTTTATCGGCGAAGAAGCCCCCCATTTGCAGGTTTTCCCGCACGGTCAGGCCAGGAAAGATGCGTCGTCCTTCCGGCACCACGGCCAACCCGCATTGCATGATGATATGCGTCGGTTTGTGGGTGATATTCTGGCCTTCAAAAACGATACTGCCTTGCGCCGCCTGAGGTGTACCGCAGATGGTCATCAGTAAAGTGCTCTTACCGGCCCCGTTGGCGCCAATCAGCGTCACGATTTCGCCCGGATGAACCTCCAGCGAAACGCCCTTGAGCGCTTCGATTTGGCCGTAGAAGGTGTGGACATGATCCAGCTTCAGCATTATCACTCCTCTCCCAGATACGCCTTGATGACCCGTGGGTCGTTGCGGATTTCATCCGGCGTGCCGGTGGCGATGGGTCGGCCGTATTCCATCACCAGGATTTCGTCGGAAAT
>JACSSB010000078.1 GCA_014879435.1 Phycisphaerales bacterium | reverse complement strand
CGATCTGCGTACCGTCTCATAGTGTATGCCGGACGCTGGTGGCAACTCGGTATACTGAATCTGCCCTTGTGCATCGGTCCATTTGTAGATGAGCTGCTGAGCCCACGCCGTGGCTGCGGCTCCACAGCCACCCAACACTAATAGCAATAACAGCATTCGTTTCGACACATTGCCTCCAATCGACCATCGACCCTGGAATTACCAGAGCACAAACACCGTATCAGGATGACCGACATCCCCTCTCACTACGCCAATGATACGGTGAGATTTTGCTGGAAAATAAACTTTATGTAGTATAAGCGGTTCGCAAGACCCACGCCCAGCGTGTACTGGTGGCTTTCATGATTAGGTTGCGCCTCCCGGAGTTACCCCATCGCGCGGCGGTTACCCCGCCCAGTCGCGGACCCGGCAAGCCACTGAATGGACCCGATCATGATACACCTGTACTGCAGCGAAAGTTGGTTTTGCTGATTTGCCTATCTTTTAACCCTGATTCACCATGAGGAACCAACGTTTATGGAATCCATCACAGGTGCTGAAATTCTTGTCCGCTGCCTAAAAGAAGAAGGCATAGAGTGCATGTTCGGTTATCCGGGCGGTGCCGTGCTTCATATCTACGATGCGCTATATTCTCAAGACCACATCAAGCATGTACTAGTCCGTCATGAACAAGCCGCTGTTCACGCCGCCGAAGGCTACGCACGCGCCAGCGGCAAACCCGGCGTAGTGCTGGTCACTTCCGGCCCTGGTGTCACCAATGCGGTAACCGGCATCGCTGATGCCTACATGGATTCTATCCCCATGGTGATATTTTCCGGTCAGGTACCCACCGCCCTGATCGGCAATGACGCGTTTCAGGAAGTCGATGCGGTGGGCATCACTCGGCCCTGCGTCAAGCATAATTTCCTGGTCAAGGATGTTCGGAATCTAGCCGAAACCGTCAAAAAAGCCTTTTATATCGCCACCACGGGCCGCCCCGGTCCAGTGCTGATCGATCTGCCAAAAGACGTGACTATCAGCAAGACCGAGTTCCATTACCCGAAAAAGGTCAAGCTGCGCTCCTACAATCCGACGGTCAAGGGTCACGCCGGCCAGATCCGTAAAGCAGTGGATCTGATTTTGTCCGCCAAGCGTCCGGTGATCTACACCGGTGGCGGGGTGATTTTGAGCGATGGCTCGCCGGAACTGATCGAACTCACCCAGTTGCTCGGTTATCCGATCACTAACACCCTGATGGGATTGGGTGCCTATCCGGCCACGGATCGGCAATTCATCGGTATGTTGGGGATGCACGGTGCCTATGAAGCCAACATGGCGATGCACCATTGCGATGTGCTGATTGCCATCGGCGCCCGCTTCGACGACCGAGTGACGGGTAAGATCGAGCGCTTCTGTCCAGAAGCGAAGATCGTCCATGTGGATATCGACCCCTCTTCCATTTCCAAGAACGTGCGGGTGGACATTCCCATCGTTGGCTCAGTGCCTCCTGTGCTGCGGGGCATGATCAATGCCATCCGCGACGAAAAGCTCAAACCCGACGCTGAAGCGTTAGATCGCTGGTGGCGGCAAATCGACGAATGGCGAGGCGTTAAGTCATTGAGCTATCGCCACAGCGACGAGGTGATCAAACCCCAGTATGTGATCCAGAAGCTGTACCAAGTGACCGAAGGCAAGGCCATCATTACCTCCGATGTCGGTCAACATCAGATGTGGGCGGCGCAATACTATCTGTTCGACCGGCCACGGCAGTGGATCAACTCGGGTGGACTAGGCACTATGGGTTTTGGTCTACCGGCAGCAATGGGCGCCAAGTTGGCTTTCCCTGATCAGGATGTGGCCTGCATCACCGGCGATGGCAGCATCCAGATGATGTTGCAAGAACTCTCGACCATGAAGCAGTACTACACCCCGGTCAAGATCATCAACCTGAATAACGGTTATCTGGGCATGGTGCGGCAGTGGCAGGAATTCTTCTATCAGAAGCGCTACAGCATGACCTACCTGGAAGCACTGCCAAACTTCGTGATGCTGGCCGAGGCCTATGGCCATGTCGGCATGCGCATCGAGAAGCCGAGCGATGTGGAAGGTGCACTGCGTGAGGCCTTCGCGATGAAAGATCGCACGGTATTCCTCGATTTCATTACCGATTCAAGCGAGAACGTATTTCCGATGATCCCCTCCGGTGGCGGCCAAAACGAAATGCTGCTGGCCGAACGTGACGAAATGATCTCGACTCACGATGAAGGAATGGTGCTGCTGTGAACAACAACAATAATCGTCGCTTGATTTCGATCTTGATGGAAAACGAGGCGGGTGCCCTGTCGCGGGTGGTCAACCTGTTCTCGGCGCGTGGCTATAACATCGAGAGCCTGACGGTGGCTCCCACCGACGATGCCACCCTGTCGCGACTGACTCTGGTCACTTATGGCAACGAGCAGATCATCGAGCAGATCGTCAAGCAGCTCAACAAACTGATCGATGTGGTCAAGCTGATCGACCTCAGCGAAACCGATGCCATCGAACGTGAGCTGATGCTGGTCAAAACTAAGGCCAATGGCGAGCAACGCGCTGAAATGAAGCGCTTGGCCGACATTTTCGGTGGCCATGTGCTCGACGTTACCGAAGCGACCTACACCATTGAACTGACCGGTACTGGCAGCAAGCTGGATAACTTCCTGCGGGCAATCGAGAAAGACGCCATCATTGAGGTCGTTCGCTCTGGCGCCACCGGCATCGCTCTTGGACAAAAGGCGCTACGCGTCTAATCGCTTCTCACTCATCCCGTGCCGTCCCCGCCGCATTGCCGACCGGGACGGCTTATTGTTCATCGTTCAGGAATTCGTCTCATGAATATTTATTACGACAAAGATGCCGATCTCTCACTGATCAAAGGCAAGACCGTGGCGATCATCGGCTATGGTTCTCAAGGCCACGCCCACGCACTCAACCTGCGTGATTCTGGAGTCAAGGTTATTGTGGGTCTGCGGCCGGGTTCTACCTCCGCCACCAAGGCCGAAAATGCTGGTCTGACGGTCAAGTCGGTTGAAGACGCCGTTGCCGCCGCCGATGTGGTCATGATCCTTGCGCCCGACGAACATCAGGCGCAGATCTATCGGCAAATCGAGTCGAAACTCAAGCAAGGCGCAGCACTGGCTTTTGCCCATGGCTTCAACATTCACTTCGGCGCAATCATGCCGCGCGCCGACCTGGATGTGATCATGATCGCGCCGAAAGGTCCGGGCCACTTGGTCCGCTCCACCTATACCCAGGGTGGTGGCGTACCGTCCCTGATCGCCGTCGCGCAGGATGCCTCTGGTCAGGCCAAAGAAATCGCACTGTCCTACGCTTCGGCTAATGGTGGTGGCCGCGCTGGCGTGATCGAAACCACGTTCCGCGAAGAATGCGAGACTGATCTATTTGGTGAACAAGTGGTGCTCTGCGGCGGTCTAACTGCGTTGATTCAGGCCGGTTTCGAAACGCTGGTAGAGGCCGGATATGCACCGGAAATGGCCTATTTCGAGTGCCTGCACGAAGTGAAGTTGATCGTGGATCTTATCTACGAAGGCGGCATCGCCAACATGCGCTACTCGATTTCCAACACTGCCGAGTATGGTGATCTCACGCGGGGTCCGCGCATCATCACCGAGCAGACCAAGGCCGAGATGGCCAAGATCCTGAATGAAATCCAGACCGGCAAGTTTGCCCGTGAATTTATCCTGGAAAATCAGGCGGGCGCACCGGTACTCAAGGCCACCCGACGGATCAGTCGCGGACATTTGATCGAACAGGTGGGCGAGAAGCTGCGTAGCATGATGCCGTGGATCAAGGCCAATCGGCTGGTGGATACCAGTAAAAATTAAGCCTAAGATCCACCGAATCAAGGCCGATGAGAAAAGTACAAATCACTCTCACTCATCGGCCTGATGAACAGTGGCGCTTCGGAGTTGAATGGACCGACGAGATAAGCACCGATTCCCACGATCAATCCGGATAATCTCCACATCATTTAACGCCATACAATGACTATCGAAGCGCCTCCTAAAAATCGCCG
>JACSSB010000079.1 GCA_014879435.1 Phycisphaerales bacterium | reverse complement strand
GGGCAGATCGAAGTACCAGCGGATGCGAGCCGCGAGATGATCGAACAGGCAGCTCGGACCGAGCCGAACGTGCAGCGATTCATCGCAGACAAGCCCCTGCGTAAGATCGTGATCGTGCCCGGTAAATTGGTCAATCTGGTGTGCTGAACGATTGATCATGCGCCAGATCGTGCTGAGGGTTTTCTTAAGTTGCGGCTTGCTGCTGCTGGCTGGCTGTGGCTTTCAGTTGCGCGGACAGGTGCAACTGCCGCCGGAATTTTCGGTGGTCTATGTGAAAAGCATGCAGCCAATCGGCTCGCCTCCCGGCGCCGTGAGTCGCAAGCTACAGCTGCTTTTGGCCAGCAATGACATCACGCTCACCACGGACCCGGCGCAAGCAAAAGCCATCATCACGATCCTACGCGAGGAAGACGGTCGCCGCATCGTTGCCACCGACCGTTACAATATCAAGCGTCAGTATTTCCTTGCCTACTATGTTGTCTATCAAGTGACTTTGGCCAATGGTCGGCTACTGATTCCGCCGGAAGGATTGGATGCCAACCGGACCCTGTTGTTCGACGAAAACGAAGTACTCGGTTTCGAGAATGCGCAGGAATCCCTGGTGGACAATATGGCCGATGATTTGGCCTGGCAGATTCTCCGCCGCCTGCAAACTGTCGGTCCCTGAGCGTCTCGCTTGCGCCTGCGTCCCGAACAGCTCGCCGCGCATTTGCGCAAGACCCTGGCGCCGCTCTATCTGGTGTTCGGTGAGGAAGTTCTTCTGGCACAGGAATCCGCCGATGCGATTCGAGCCGCCGCCCGCAAGCGTGGACACACCGAGCGCGAATGCCTGACGGTCGATAGCAGCTTTGACTGGAATACTTTGCGGCAACTGGCGGCCAGTCCATCGCTATTTGCGGATCGAAGGCTGCTGGAGCTGCGTCTGGGTGGTGCCAAACCCGGCGATGCCGGTGCCAAGGCGCTGAGTGAATACGCGGCCCGCCCCGCCGATGATGCAGTGCTGCTGGTTACTGCGGCTAAGTTCGATTGGAATACCCAAAAAAGCCGCTGGTTTGCTGCCTTGGATGCCGCCGGTGTGGTGGTTCCGGCAATGCCGGTGGAACCGGGGCAACTGCCGACCTGGATCGAACGCCGACTGCGTGAGCGCGGTCTTAACCCTACCCCCGAGGCGGTGTTGCTACTCAGTGAGCGGGTAGAGGGCAATCTGTTGGCCGCCGCCCAAGAGATCGAAAAACTGGTGCTGCTGGCCAGTGATCCACCGCTGACTGTCGATGTGATCTTGGCAGCCGTCGGCGACAGTGCCCGATATAGCATCTATGATTTTGTGGAAGCCGCTCTGCGCGGCCAACCGGAAAGAGTCACCCGGATTCTCAGTGGTCTGCGTGGCGAAGGGATGGAACCGATCCTGGCAAATTGGGCCTTATATCGGGAGATTCGCGTGCTGAACGCACTGGCCTTTGCCCGTGACCAGCGCCAGTCGCCGGATACGGTATTCGCCGCATTCGCCGCCCGTGGGGAAGTGGTCTGGGATAAACGTAAGCCACCTCTGCTGCACGCACTGCGCCGACTGACGCTGACAGATTGTCAGCGCTTGCTGAGCGCATGTGCCCAAACTGACCGCATGATCAAGGGGATCGAGTCCGGTTTAGCCTGGGATGCGCTGCTGCTAACCGGTTTACGACTGGCTGGCCGGGCGCTGTTTTCCGATGAGCCTTGATCTCCTGGCTGAATGCGCAGAGCCGGATCCATTATGAGGACGCTTTGCTAATGAATGACATGAATGTGGAAACCGCGAATACCATTGATCTTTACATGTTGGATGTAGGTCGCCGCGCCCGTGCTGCGTCCCGCCTCATCGGTCGGGCTGAGACCCGAATCAAAAATGCGGCCCTACTCGCCATTGCCGCCGCCTTGGAAGCGGACGAGGAACGTTTGCTGGCCGCCAATCGTCAGGATATGGAGGCCGGTCGTGCCAGCGGCCTGGACGCGGCCCTCCTGGACCGCTTGGAATTAACACCCAAAGGGCTGCGCGGAATGGCCCAAGGCTTGCGGGAGATTGCTGCCCAGTCTGATCCGGTGGGTGAGATCATCGACCTTCGCTATCGTCCCTCAGGCATCCAGGTTGGACAGATGCGGGTACCGTTAGGGGTCATCGGCATTATCTATGAATCGCGACCGAACGTGACCGCCGATGCTGCCGCGCTCTGTTTGAAGGCAGGTAACGCCGCCATCTTGCGTGGTGGCTCCGAGGCGCTGCATTCCAACCGCGTCATCGCCGCTTGCATCCAGCAGGGATTGGCGGCCGTAGGCTTGCCGGTCGATGCGGTGCAGGTGATCGATACTACCGACCGTGCCGCCGTCGGGGTGCTGATCGGCATGACCGAATACGTGGATGTGATCGTACCGCGTGGTGGCAAGGGCTTGATCGAGCGGATCAGCCGCGAAGCGCGGGTACCGGTGATCAAGCATTTGGATGGGGTCTGCCACGTCTATATCGATGATCATGCCGATGTCGACAAGGCCATATTGATCGCCTACAACGCCAAGGCCCAGCGTTACGGAACCTGCAATACCATGGAAACTTTGCTGGTGGCAGCGGGCATCGCCCCCCAAGTGCTGCCCGAGCTAAGTCAGCGTTACCGGGAAGTCGGTGTGGAATTACGCGGCTGCTCGCGGACCCGCGATCTATTGCCAGGGATCAAGATAGCGACCGAAGAAGACTGGTACGCGGAGTATCTGGCGCCGATTCTAGCGATCCGCATCGTCGATGATATCGACGATGCCATGGAGCATATCGCTCGCTACGGTTCCGCCCATACCGATGCCATCGTGACCGAAGACTACAGTCGAGCACGGCGTTTTCTGCGTGAAGTAGATTCCAGCTCGGTGATGGTGAATGCTTCCACCCGCTTCGCAGATGGTGGCGAATACGGCTTGGGCGCGGAAATCGGCATCAGCACCAACAAGCTGCATGCACGCGGCCCGGTCGGCGTGAACGGATTGACCACCTTGAAATATGTGGTGTTGGGTGACGGCCATATCCGCCAGTGAAACAGGAGGCTTGAAGCCGCCGCATCCACGCCCTATCGGGATCTTAGGTGGTACCTTTGACCCGATCCATCACGGCCATCTGCGGCCGGCGCTGGAATTGTTGGAAACGCTGGATCTCGCAGAAATCCGCTTCATACCCTGTCGGATTCCGGCGCATCGCGGCACACCGCAGCTCACCGCCGAGCAGCGACTGACGCTGGTACGTCTGGCGATGCGTGGGCAACCCGGCTTCGTGGCCGATGATCGAGAACTGCAGCGAGCAGGGCCTTCCTTTATGGTGGATACCCTGGCCTCGCTGCGTGAGGATTTTCGTGAGCAGCCCCTGTGTTTGATTATCGGTAGCGATGCTTTCCGCAACCTGCATACCTGGCATCGCTGGCAGGAATTAAGCCAGTTCGCCCATATCGTGGTGATGCGGCGACCTGGAGCGTTGCAACCGTTTGCGGCGGCGCTGGAGAAATTTATCGCCCCACGCAGGATTGACGATGCTTGTGCCTTGCGCCATCAGCTCGCTGGCGCGATCCTATTTCAGCCGGTGACCCAGTTGGATATTTCCGCCACCCAGATTCGCGCCTTGTTGGCGCGTGGCCATTCGCCCCGTTTTTTGTTGCCGGAAACAGCGCTGGCCTACATCCACGACCGAGCGCTCTACCGCTCACCGCCAATCTTGGCTCCCATCACTTCATGAGGATAAATTAGATTCCAATGCAACTTGAGGTTTTACAGAAAATCGTCGTGACCGCCCTCGAAGAACTGAAGGCGCAAGACATCAAGGTTTTGGATGTACGCGAGATCGCCACTTTCACTGACTTGATGGTGATCGCCAGCGGTACCTCCACCCGCCAAGTCAAAGCACTGGCCGATAAGGTGATCGAACGCTGTATAGCGGTCGGAGTACGGCCGCTGGGAGTCGAAGGGCAACAGGAAGCCGAATGGGTGCTGGTGGATTTGAATGATATCGTGGTGCACGTCATGCTGCCGCAGACTCGCGACTTCTACAATTTGGAAAAACT
>JACSSB010000207.1 GCA_014879435.1 Phycisphaerales bacterium | reverse complement strand
GGGTCGGCCCAATTCAGCACCAAAGTTTCGTAGAAATTGATGAGCCGGTTGCTCCGATTCCAGCAACAAGCTGGGTGCACCGTGCGATACGAAAACACTGGGAAAACGCATTGAATCCGCCTCTGGGTTTGGGATGAGTATTCCTTTGACGAATAGTGGCTTCAGGCGTTCAACATGCGCATCATTTCCTCGGGATAGCGAGACCCGGCGATAGCATCTGGCGGGAAAAAGGAATCCAGTTCCGCCCGTTCTTCTGGCGTCAGCTCGATATCGACCGCCTCGATATTTTCCTCCAAATAGCGCCGCCGCTTGGTGCCCGGAATCGGTACGATATCCTCCCCTTGCGCTAAAACCCAGGCCAACGCCAGTTGCGAAGGTTTACATCCCTTCTGCTGAGCGAAAGCCTCGATCTGTTCCACCAGATGCAGATTGCGGGTGAAATTCTCTCCCTGAAAACGCGGGCTGGTCCGGCGATAATCGTCTTCGGCAAAATCTTCCTGCCGTCGGATGGCGCCGGTCAGAAAGCCGCGCCCGAGTGGACTGTAGGCGACGAACCCCACGCCCAAGCGCCGACAAGCAGCCAGCACGCCGTCCGTTTCCGGGTCGCGGGTCCATAGCGAAAATTCAGTTTGTACCGCCGTGATCGGATGCACCGCGCAGGCCCGTTCCAGAGTGGCAGCCGAAACCTCCGACAGTCCGAGATAACGGACTTTGCCAGCCTGTACCAGATCGGCCATTGCGCCAACGGTGTCTTCTATCGGGGTGTTCGGGTCAAGCCGATGCTGGTAGTACAGATCAATGATCTCCACACCCAGACGGCGGAGACTACCCTCGCAAGCAGCACGGACATACTCAGGACGGCTGTTTAAACCGCGCCGAGTGGGATCATTCGGATCGCGGGTGATACCGAACTTGGTAGCTAGAAACACACGGTCACGCTGGCCTCGAATCGCCCGCCCTACCAGTTCCTCGTTGGTGTGGGGGCCGTACATGTCGGCGGTATCCAGAAATGTGAGGCCAAGTTCCAAGGCGCGATGCACGGTGGCGATGGATTCTGCATCGTCACGTCCACTGTAGAAATCACTCATACCCATGCAGCCCAGGCCAATGGCTGAGACACGCGGGCCTAGAGCGCCAAGATATCGAGTTTTCATGTAGAAACTCCTTGAATAAAGGTTGGAAGAGCGTGATGCGAAGGAAAAACGAGATATAGCGCAGCGCTTACAAAGCCCGTTCCCAGTAGGTCACGCCGGGTAGCGGATTGTGGTAATAAGGGCTGCAGCGCCAAAAGCCCAGCGCTGCATACATCCGCATGGCATCTTGTAGCCGATCCAGAGTATCCAAACGCATGGTGGCATAACCCAGGGTGGTGGCTTCAGCGACCACCCGCGTCGCCAAAAGGCGACCCAAGCCCTGATTACGGTAAGCAGGCCGAACGAACAGCCGCTTCATTTCGCACACTGTTTGGTCCAGGCGGCGCAGCGCCACGCAGCCCGCTGCCTGTCTCCCGTCGGTCGCTAACAATAAGCGGCCATCCGGGGGCGCGTATTTTCCTGGCAAAGTCGCCAATTCCTCTTCGAATCCCTGAAAGCATAAATCGACGTCTAAGAATCGTTCGTACTCATGGAACAAGACGCGCACCTCTGCGATTTGGTCGGCAGTTTCTACGTGAACGATCTCCATGCACTGTTCTCCGAGGCGAGTTTTTTGGCCAAGACGAGTGGTATTTTAATGTTGCGGGCCTTGCCACCGGGTCTTGGCCACAGCTTTATGCTCCGGTTGGAAACGGATTGCGCTCGCTGAAACCGGCCTGATGCCAGTAGGGATAAATCTTCGGTACGGCACTGGCTTGATCCAGTTTCGCAATTTGTTCGGCAGTAAGGCTCCAGCCGACGGCACTCAGATTATCGCGAAGTTGGCTTTCGTTACGTGCGCCGATGATCAGCGTGGCCACGGAAGGACGACTCAATAACCAATTGAGGGCGATCTGGGGAACGGTCTTGCCAGTTTCAGCCGCCACCTCATCCAGGGCATCTACGACCTTGAACAAATATTCCTCGGCGACTTGCGGGCCTGCGTTGGTGACAACGGAACTCTGCAAGCGGCTGGACGAGGGCAAGGGCTGGCCGCGACGGATACGACCGGTGAGCCGTCCCCACCCCAGCGGACTCCAGATCACACCTCCGACACCCTGATCAAGAGCCAGCGGCATCAGTTCCCACTCGTATTCACGACCTACCAGCGAATAGTAAGCCTGATGCGCCACATAGCGCGTCCAGCCGTGCCGCTCTGCAACCGCCAGCGATTTCATCAAGTGCCAGCCCGAAAAGTTTGAGCAGCCGATATAGCGGATCTTACCAGCGGTGATCAGATCATCCAGGGTGCGCAAAGTCTCTTCGACCGGAGTAGCGGCATCGAAACCATGGAGCTGAAAGAGATCGATATAGTCAGTGCCCAGACGACGCAAGGCATTTTCGACGGCGGGAATGAGGTGATGACGCGAAGAGCCAACTTCGTTAATACCGGAACCGTGGCGGAAAGTGGCCTTGGTAGAGATCAGCACTTGATCGCGACGGCCCTGGATCGCCGCGCCCAGAATCTCCTCGGCGGCACCGCCCGAATAAACATCGGCGGAATCAAACATGTTCAAACCGGCTTCGAGGCACAGATCGACTAAGCATTTGGCCTCGGCGACATCGGTATTACCCCAAGCCTTGAACAGCTCGCCTTGGCCACCAAAAGTGCCCGTGCCAAAGGTCAGAACAGGAACCTTCAAACCTGAAGCGCCTAAGAATCGGTAGTCCATGATGCGTTGACCTCATGAAGTGGACAAATGACGGTAAATCACATGGCTTCCTGTCGTCGGACCCTGTGTTTCCTTACGGCAGCCGATCACGGTTTAGGTGAAGGGAAGGTCAGTACCAACAATAGAAAAATACGTGTTTCATTCCAGACACAGACATGAAAGCGGGATGCATGATCGCTTCCCGCCTCAAGCGGATAGGTTATTGCAGAGCCGCAGGTGCGGCGACAGGATGGGCATTACCGTTGTGATCACCAGTATGAACGAGAACCGAGGCGGTTTGACCCACGCGTAGAACCACGGATTTCGGCACCTCATCAAGGATCACCCGAACCGGAATGCGTTGGGCCAGACGAATCCATTGAAAGGTCGGAGCCACCGTTGACAGCAGATTCTGGCCGGTACTGCCGTTATCCACTGCGATACCCCAACCGATGCTATCGACATGACCCCGTAGCGGAGTGTCTGGATAACCCATCAAGGTGATGATGACGGAATCACCAGCGGATACCGCTGCGACCAGTGTTTCCCGGAAAAAAGCATCGACCCAGAAGCTGTTTTCATCGATCAATGCCATAAAGGGCTGGTTGGCCACGGCCTGGGAACCGAGCCGGATATTCAGATTGGAAATCATCCCGTTTACCGATGCTCTGACTTCGGTGAAGCTGAGGTTCAACTTCGCGGTTTCAAGCCCGGCTTGAGCTTCGCGTAGCTGGGCATTCTCTGGGCCAGTCAATCCGCGATCGGCCTGTGCTTGCGCCAACTGTGCCTCGGCTTGACGTAGCTGACTTTGGGCGCCCAGGAAGGCGGCATCGGCTGCATTCTTCGTCGCCAGATCCACTTGATAATCACGCAATGCCGTGTCATAGGCGGCTTGGGATACATCGTGTGTTTTGAGCAGTGCAGCATGGCGATCCAGGGTTTTTTTCGCGTCGGTCAGTGTCGAGGTTTTGGCATCTACATCGCTTTTGGCTTGCACGATCATCGACTGACTTTGCTCTACGGCGGCTTCAGCGGCAGCGATTTGCTTGTCCAATGCGAGCAAGTTCTTTTTCGTGCGGTCCAGCTTCGCTTCGGCCAGCGCGAGATCGGTCTGGAAGGTACGCGGGTCAATTCGGAATAATAAATCTCCCGCCTTGACCCGCTGATTGTCGCGGATCGGTAGCTCAATCACTGGCCCCGATACCCGTGGCGCGATCTGAATGACATTGGCCATCACTTGACCATCACGGGTCCAGGGATTGACCAAATAATCGTAATACCGCCATGCGACTAACCCAACGGCGATTAGCACGATTGCGGCAAACAAGGCATAGCGAGAAACGTTGCGCATCAGCTTAGATCCGAATGAAGAAAGTGCCGATCAGTACTGTATAGATCGCGATGAAGGCGACAAAGACCACCTGTGGAAAGACCAGAAAGCGCGTCCAACGCAACCGGTTGAGGATTCGCGTGGTGAGCATGGTCGCGATGATGGCTAGGATCAGGACTAGCAGTATCGGCGGAAGGTAGACCCCGTGGAAGTCGATCTCTTTGGGAATAGGCATGATCCTGTCCTTTCAAAAGCGGGGTTCGCGAATGCGTTCCCAGCGCAAGGCCGAGGCCTGTCGAGTAGCACCAATGAGTGCTTCGGACAGGCTGCGATAAGCCGACAGTTCACGCAATAGCGCCTTAGCCGTGAATGAATTTGCCGCTTCCGTATCGCTTTCTAGGGTGTCGCGCACGTCGCTTCTGACTTGTGCTAAAAGCGTATTCAGACGTGCTGTCAGCTCACTGGCAGCCGGTAGTGCATCCGGCGTATCACGGAAGGTTTCCGTCAGCCTTTCCAAGGCTGTACGCCAAGTGTAGATCGTTGGGTGCATCCGCTTGATGGTATCGAGGCTGTAGCTTACGCTGTGTAATCGGTTTAGATCTACCATTCCGGTGGTCAGCTCATACAGAGACAGGCACAGTGCTTGGCCTTGCTTTTTCTCTTCCTCGTTCATGGCCGCCTCAGGCATGGCACTCACCCAGGCGGCCATCTTATCTGGAATACGCACCAGATTACGCAGATGATAGACGTGTAACTGCCGCTTCCACCATCCGTCCCTGTGTGGTTTTGGGTCACGGCGGATATCTTCAACGAGATAGCGGAACGAGGCCATGTAGCGACGCAGTAGGCGTTGAAAGGCGGCCTCGGGTCGAAATGAAACCGGTGCAGCTCGCGTCAGCCACAAGAGAATGAACGGAACCTGATAGGCGATCAACAGATTGGCGACATCGTAGAAGCTGTAGACCTGATCATTGCTGATTTGCAGCGTCATCGCGGCAAAGCCAAGGGTGATAAAGCGCATCGGAGCATGCTCGGCTTTGCTGAATAACCACGCGCCAGCGAATATATACAGATACAGCATAATCCCAAGGCCAAGATAACTGCTTAGTTTGGGCATAACGACCATGTGCATGATGCCAGCGGTCGCAATAATCACGCTACCCAAGATCTCCACGAGGGCTAAGGGCATGGTGGGCTTCATCGCCAGAAACATCCCGTAAATCATGGA
This sequence comes from Phycisphaerales bacterium, assembly GCA_014879435.1. Classification (GTDB taxonomy): domain Bacteria; phylum Pseudomonadota; class Gammaproteobacteria; order Competibacterales; family Competibacteraceae; genus Competibacter. The sequence goes on along the minus strand of JACSSB010000207.1, from coordinate 14,375 downwards.
TAACAGGATCACCGACGTACTGTCGGGAAAATCCGGCACAAAAATGTAGATTGCAAAGGCCAGCCAGAAAATGGCGGTCGTTCGCAGGGCCAGCGCGATCTTTTCCGGGTCGGGGATCATAGAGCGTATGGGGTGCGGTTTAATATCCGCATCGGGATGGCTGTGCTTGTGCCCGGCTATTATTCCCCGTGCTTCGGCCACCGTAAGCAGTAGATTGGCACTGCGCCGCTCAATGTCGGCCAGGGTTTCAAGGCTCACCAGGACGGCGCCATGATCCAAAATATCCTCGTCAGCATCCCATTGATCGACATGGGGTAAAACGACTTTCCGTGGTAATTCGACTTCCTGCTTGCCATCGAGTATCGCCACGGTCTGATCTAGGCGCCTCTCGATTTCTATCAGTACCGGCCTGATATCGGGTAATGAGATGAATGGGTATTGGCCGTTGAACGTACTGATGTCTATGCTGAGGCAGTTCAGCTGATTGATGAGTGCTTCGAACTCGTCAATCGTGCGGTGCCAGGCATCCCGATGATTAATGACGTCAAAACTCTCGGTGATCCCCGCATCAATGCGATTACGGAAATCGGTATGTAATGCCAGGGCTTGGCGATGTAGATCTAATGCATTTTTGTCTGCCTGTGCCCCGGTGTTTCCACGATAGGCCGCGCCTACATGGACCAGTACCCACTTCAGATTTTCGATCTGCTTGCGCAGTTCATAAATGAAGTTACGCCGTTGATGATCGATGAGGAGGACGTTGGCAACAAGGGTATAAACCAATACCCCAAGAATGGTTTCCTCCAGCCGCAACATCACGATCTCGAAAGCCAATGCCGAATTTTCGGACGAATATATCGGCATTAGGATGGTCAGCCAACCGCCTACGAACCAGAAGTAATAACGGCGGTTGTCCTGCATCATGTAGGCGCATAATGCAATCCAGCTAGCCACAGCAGTGCCGAATGCCCAGCGATGTTCGTTGAACAATGCCATAAACACGAGCGAAAGACTCCCGCCCATGAAGGTCGCCAGGATGCGCATGAGCCCCTTGTGAAAGGACTCCCCCTCGTTTTCCAGGGCGCAATAGATCACGGCGAACATCGCCCACTTCGGTTCATCCCAAGAAAACGCGAGGCTCAAGCCAACAGCGATCACTACGGCAACCGCAAGCCTTGTAGCAAAAAGAAACCGTTCCGAATTCATAGTTATCCGATTCAATAGAAGGCCGTTTCTGCACCTACAAAATCGGCGATGACCACTTCGGCCCTAGCTATACGCTATCCCGATCCTCTAAGCATGATACGGTATTTGTCTTTAGACCGATACACACTCAATGTCACTTGAAAGCAGCGTTTGAGGCCAATACAAGCCCCAATTTCCCCATCCAGTCTTTATTATGCTTAAATGACAGATAGATGAAGCGGGGGTGCTCCCAACCGGGAGCTGAGAGAGTCCCTTTGAACCTGATCCGGGTCATGCCGACGTAGGGAAGCTGTTTCAGGGATATCGGCATTCTCCGCTCGTTCGTCGTTACTACCACCCGAACCAGGACGCTACCCATGAGTGCCATTCCCCAGGATTTTGTGCGTGCTACTGCCGAATTATCGGCGGCAGCCACCCGCCCCTTTCCGAATTCTCGCAAGGTTTATCTCACCGGCTCGCGCCCCGATCTACGGGCACCGTTGCGTGAAATCACCCAGCAACCCACCCCAACTGGTGCGGGTATCGAGGCCAATCCACCGATCCCGGTTTACGATAGCTCTGGGCCTTATACCGATCCCACCGCCACCATTGATCTGCTAGCCGGTTTACCCAGCGTGCGCGCCAACTGGATCGAAGAGCGCGACGATACCGAACGGCTCACTGGTCCGACCTCCGCCTACGGTCGCACTCGCGCCGCCGATCCGGCGCTGGCCAGCCTGCGTTTTGAACACCTGCGTGTGCCGCGTCGCGCCAAAAGTGGTGCCAATGTGACCCAGATGCACTACGCACGCCGTGGCATCATCACCCCGGAAATGGAATTCGTCGCCTTGCGGGAAAGTCTGCGCTTGCAAGAACTGCGTGCCGATCCGCGTTATGCTCGATTGCTGCGTCAGCATCGCGGCCAGTCTTTCGGTGCGGCCATCCCTGAGGAGATCACGCCCGAATTCGTGCGCGCCGAAGTAGCCCGAGGTCGTGCCATTATTCCGGCCAATATCAATCATCCAGAATTGGAGCCGGTGATCATTGGCCGTAATTTCCAGGTGAAGATCAACGGCAATCTCGGCAATTCCGCTCTCAGCTCCTCCATCGCCGAGGAAGTCGAGAAAATGGTGTGGGGTATCCGCTGGGGTGCAGACACTATCATGGATCTGTCCACCGGCAAAAACATCCACGAAACCCGTGAATGGATCATCCGCAATGCGCCAGTGCCCATCGGTACAGTGCCGATCTATCAGGCGCTGGAAAAAGTCGGTGGTAAAGCCGAAGACCTGAGTTGGGATCTGTTCCGCGATACCCTGATCGAACAGGCCGAACAGGGGGTGGACTACTTCACCATCCATGCTGGTGTGTTGCTGCGTTATGTGCCGCTCACCGTGGATCGGGTGACCGGCATCGTCTCGCGTGGTGGCTCGATCCTGGCCAAGTGGTGTCTCGCTCATCATCAGGAAAATTTCCTATACACGCACTTCGATGAGATTTGCGAGATCATGAAGGCCTATGACGTCAGCTTCTCGCTGGGCGATGGTCTGCGTCCTGGCTCACTGGCCGATGCCAACGACGCCGCACAGTTCGGGGAATTGGAAACCCTGGGTGAATTGACCCGCATCGCCTGGGACCACGACGTGCAGGTGATGATCGAAGGCCCAGGTCATGTGCCGATGCAGCTCATCAAGGAAAATATGGACAAGGAATTGAGCGATTGCTTCGAGGCGCCGTTCTACACTTTGGGGCCACTGACTACCGATATCGCTCCGGGTTACGATCACATCACCTCGGCTATCGGCGCCGCGCAGATCGGTTGGTACGGTACCGCGATGCTTTGCTACGTGACGCCCAAAGAACATCTGGGGCTGCCCGATAAGGAGGATGTGCGCGAAGGGATCATCGCCTATAAAGTTGCTGCCCACGCCGCTGATTTGGCCAAAGGCCACCCCGGTGCGCAGCTTCGTGACAACGCTTTAAGCAAGGCACGCTTCGAATTCCGCTGGGAAGATCAATTTAATCTGGGTCTCGATCCCGAGCGCGCCCGCGAGTATCACGACGAAACCCTGCCCAAGGACTCGGCCAAAGTCGCCCATTTTTGCTCCATGTGTGGTCCGCACTTCTGTTCGATGAAGATCACCCAGGAGGTCCATGAATATGCCGCACGCCAAGGGCTCGATAGCGAGACGGCGCTGACCCAGGGTTTGGCGGAAAAAGCAGCAGAATTCAATGAAAGCGGTGGGCAGATTTACCGCAAGGCATGATTGCAGCCACACCCTCTTTTCTCTGAAAGGTGAATGCCGACGGTGATTTAAGCTTCGTCGTTGGCCCAAGATGGTTCGTTAGGTGGGAGGGATTCTTGTTCAGGAAGCAATCTTCTGTGGAGATTATCCGACCTAAAAACCGTGAGCAATCTCGCGTTAAGCGTGGGTTCCAGGAGGGGAGAATTGAGAACTTAGACGGCTAGCGGCGAAAGATGATTTTCTCGTCCAAATGGCCTGGGCAGACCGAATTGATCGATCTGCCCAGGTTTTTTCGATGCAGCATCCTTAGCCAGCGGCAGGATCGGTTCCCGCTGGTGGTTGGGGTTGATCACTCGTCATCTGTTCCGCAACCTGGACCCAGCCGCCGCCCATCGCTTTGTATAGATCGACCATGGCGATAAAGAGATTGGCGTAATCCTGCGCGTATTGCAGTTGCGCGGTATACAGATTGCGCTCGGCATCCACCACCGTCAGATAGTCAGAATAGCCGTTCTTGTAGCGAAGGTTCGCCAGCTCTAGATAGCGCGCTAGGGCTTGAACTTGTGCCTGTTCATCACCCAGTTGCTGTTGTAGCTTGGTGACTGCGACCAAATTGTTATCCACTTCGGAGAAGGCAGTCTGAATCACCTGTTGGTAGTTCAGAACTGCCTGTTTTTGTACCGCCTCAGCAACATGCAATTGCCCGGTCAGGGCGCCACCGGTAAAGATCGGCTGCGTCAGTTGACCGGCGAATTGCCAGGCCCGCGAAGGGCCATTGAAGAGATCGGAGAATTCGGTGCTGGCTGTTCCGAAAGCACCAGTAAGCGAGATACTGGGGAAGAAAGCGGCCTTGGCCACACCGATCTGTGCGTTGGCGGCGATCAATTGCTGCTCGGCCTGTCGAATATCCGGGCGGCGTTCCAAGAGATCAGAGGGTAAGCCTCCGGGTATCTGCGGAAGAGTCAGCCGTTTCAGTGTGTGATCGCTGTGGGTAATCGGGCCAGGATTACGTCCCAACAACAGGTTGATAGCATTTTCCTGCTGGACGATCAGTTGTTCCAATGCAGGAACCTGTACCGCCGCATTCTGATATTCCGATACCGCCTGCTGGTAGTCCATCTCCGAGGTCAGCCCGACCTGGAACCGCAAGCGGTTGATCCGCATCGATTCCCGACGAGTTTCCAAGGTGGCGCGGGTAATGCCTAAGCGGGTGTCGTAGTCCAGCAGCCGCAGATAGCTGCTGGCCACTTGGCTGACTAGGCTCAGAATTACCGTGCGCCGCGCTTCCTCACTGGCGAGCAGATCAGCGCGCGCTGCCTCGGTGGCACGGCGTAGCTTGCCCCACAAATCCAACTCAAACGATACCCCCAAGTTCACATCATAGGTATTGATCGGATTGGGACTGGTCGCGGGTGAGGCACCGTTCTCGCTGGAACGGGTGCGTGCTCCGTCGGCATCTGCACCGACTTGTGGAAATTGCGCAGAGCGTGTGACGCCGTAGCGCCCCATGTACTCTTCCACCCGTGCTGCGGCGATTTGTACGTCCTTGTTTTCCTGAAGTGCGGTTTGGACGAGATTGTCCAGCACCGGATCTTGGAACTGCTCCCACCAGCGGGTGTTGGCCAGATCGTTGGCTTGGCGGATATCGATTTGCCAGTTGGTCGGTGTTTCCACCGCCGGACGTTGGTAATCTGGCCCGACTGCGGCGCAACCCCCCAGGGCGGCGCCGATGGCGATCGCCAGTAGCGTCTTACGCATGATGAGCTTCCTCCTTGAGCGGAGCCGGTGGAGTCGATGGAGTCGATTCAGCTTCGGGCGGAGAAGCCGGTTTATCCTTGCCAGTGAACAAGCGATAGAAGGCCGGGACGAAGAAGATGGCCACGCAGGTCGCACCCAACATACCGCCGATGACGCCGGTACCGATGGAATGTCGGCTGTTTGCACCCGCGCCGGTACTGATCGCCAACGGCACGCAGCCAAGAATGAAGGCCAGCGAAGTCATCACGATGGGCCGGAAGCGCAACCGCGCCGCTTCTATCGCCGCTTCGATGATCGGTAGTCCTTCCTCATGCTTCATCACCGCAAACTCGACAATCAGAATCGCGTTTTTAGCAGCCAGTGCAATCAAGGTCACCAGACCGATCTGAAAATATACGTCGTTCTCTAAGCCACGCAGGAATACCGCGACAAAGGCACCCGCAATACCAAACGGTACAGCGGTAATTACCGCGATGGGCAAGGTCCACTTCTCGTATTGCGCCGCCAGAATCAAGAAGACCATGATGATGCCGAATACAAAGGCCATGGTTGAGGCTGCACCCACCTGTTTTTCCTGGAAGGCTTGGCCGGCCCAGGCGTAGTACATCGTGGAAGGCAGAACCTCGCTAGCCAGTTTTTCCATTGCGGCCAGAGCTTCGCCGGAGCTGTAACCGGGTGCGGCATTGCCATTGATGCGGGCGGCGGGAAACACATTAAAGCGCGGCACATTGTCTGGGCCGGTGATGTATTTCACAGTGACCAGCGCGCTCAGCGGTATCATCTGACCGGTGTTTGAGCGTACATAGATCTGGCTAATATCTTCCGGTTTGGTGCGATACGAAGAATCGGCTTGCAGCATCACCCGATAAGTACGCCCAAATTTATTGAAGTCATTGACGTAGATCGAACCAAATATTCCCTGCATCAGATCGAACACGTCGTTGACCGGTACATTCAGTGCGCGTGCTTTCTCACGGTCGAGATCCACAAATAGTTGCTGGGAATTGGCGTTGAAAGTCGTAGTCAACCCTGCCAGTTGCGGTACCTTCTTGGAAGCATCGATGAATTTTTTCACCGCATCTTCCAGTAGCTTAGGATCGGTATCGCTGCCGCGATTTTGAATCCAAAACTCAAATCCACCGGTGCTGCTCATGCCGGGAATCGCGGGTGGATTGAACAACACCACTTGTGCTTGATCGATTTCTTTGACCACCTCACCTTGTAAGACTTGTTGGACCTTAAAGGCTTGAAGATCCGGTGTCGTTCGCTCTTTCCAATCCTTAAGCGTCAGGAAGAAAGTGGCGTAATTGGGTTTGTTTTGCGAGTCCAACAGGCTGAAGCCCCCCAAACTGGCAACATCTTTCACCGCTGGATGTTTTTTGAAGATGGCGTTCGCCTGTTCGACCACGGATCGGGTGCGCTCCAAACTGGCTCCATCGGGCAGAATAGCGACCGCGATGAGGTAGCCTTGATCCTCATTCGGGACAAAACCGCCAGGCACCGTCTTGAACAAACCCCAAACGAGGACGACGACACCCACGAACATTAAGAGAGCGATCGGCATCTTGTGAACTAGGAACGAGGAGCCAGCGACATAGCCGTGGGTTAGCTTATCGAATCCTTTTTCGAAGCCTCTGAAGAAAATATTCTTTTTACCACCGTGGCTCGGTCTGAGCAGGATTGCCGCCAGTGCTGGGCTGAGGGTCAATGCCACAATGCCGGAAAGCACCACCGAAATGGAGATGGTGATAGCAAACTGCTTGTACAACTGACCCGACATGCCACTCATAAAGGCAGTGGGAATGAACACCGCGCACAGCACCAGCATGATGGCGATAACCGGGCCGGTCACCTCATCCATCGCTCTTCGTGCCGCTTCCTTGGGAGGGAGGCCGAACTCGTGCATGTTACGCTCGACATTTTCGATCACCACGATGGCATCGTCCACGACGATACCGATGGCTAGGATCATGCCGAATAAGGTCAGGGTATTGATCGAGAACCCCAGCATGTACATGCCGGAGAAGGTGCCGATGATGGAGACCGGTACTGCCAGCAGCGGGATCAGCGTCGCTCGCCAGTTCTGCAGGAACACAAAGACTACTATCACAACCAACACGAGCGCTTCAAAGAAGGTGTGGATTACTTCTTCGATGGAGAGCTTCACGAACTTGGTGGTGTCATAAGAGACATACCAACCGATGCCCGCCGGGAAGCGTTTGGACAACTCTTCCATCTTGGCGGTGACTTGTTCGATGACATTGAGTGCGTTGGAGTCGGGTTGTTGATAGACCAAAATCGCTGAGATCGGCTCACCGTTGAGCATACTCTCGGTATCGTAACCGCGAATACCTAGCTCGACCCGCGCCACATCGCCCAGCAGTATGGCGGAACCATCAGGATTAGAGCGCAGGATGATCTGCTCGAATTCTTTGGGGTCGGCCAGTCGGCCCTTGGCGGATACCGGCAGGGTGAGCTGCACGGGATAAGAGGTGGGTGGCTGCCCTACTCGACCGGCGGCAAATTGCGCATTCTGTTCCTGAATGGCGCTGCGGATGTCGCTGACGGTGAGATTGAGTTCTGCCATCCGATCCGGTTTCAGCCAAATCCGCATCGCATAATCGGTCAGGCCGAACATCGACACCTGATTGGCACCTGGAATACGCTTTAGCTCATCGACAATGTTGATGCTGGCGTAATTAGCGACGTAATTGGGGTCTTGGGTTTTGTCGGAGGTGATCGCGATGATAGCCAAGATGTTGGGTGAGGACTTCTGGATAGTCAGGCCATTTTGGCGCACATCTGCGGGCATCAACGGATTGGCCAGATTTACCCGATTAGTCAGGTCGGGCAGGATCAAGTCCAGGTCGGTGCCGATGGTGAAGTAGATGCTGAGCGACATGTCACCACTGGCCGAGTTGTTCGATTGCATGTAGATCATGTTATCGACACCGTTGATCTGCTGCTCAACCGGTGCGGCCACCGTACCGGCGGTAGTCACGGAATCGGCGCCAGGGTAGCTGGTAGTGACTTGCAGCAACGGTGGCGTGATTTCTGGGAATTGAGCAATGGGCAGAGCGAGCATCGCCATCGACCCGGCTAGGGTGATGATGATGGAAACGACCGCCGCGAAGATTGGCCGATCAATGAAAAACCGTGAGATCATGGACGTTCCTCGTAATTATTGACCGGCCGACTGTGGTGCAGCGGTGGGTTCGGTGACTTTCACCAACGAACCAGGCCGAATTTTAGCGGCACCATCCACGACGACGCGTTCGCCACCGTTCAGGCCGGAAGTCACGATCCAGTTCTCGCCAACAAAATCCCCCATTTGTACCTGCTGAGCGTTGGCCTTGTTGTCCGTATCAAGTACATAAACAAACTTGCCTTGTGAACCCTGCATGACCGCTCGTTGTGGCACGATGATCACGTTGAGACGCTCAACGCCTTGAATGCGAACCCGTACAAATTGGCTAGGACTCAGCTCGTGTTTCGAGTTAGGTATGGTTGCCCGCATCGGCAGGGTGCCAGTTTGTGGGTCGATGCTTGGAGCTACGTAGTCGATTCGCCCTTTTTGGGGGTAGACCGAGCCATTCGCCAGAACCAGTTCAACTTCCACATCTTGAGGAGTTTTCAATTGTCCAGAAGCTTTTTCCTGGCGGAACTTCAGCATCTCGTTTTCCCCAATGCCGAAGTTGACCCATATGGGGTTGAGCAGTACCACGGTGGTGAGCAAGTTGTTGGCTCCGGGCGTGACCAAGCTGCCCTCTCGGAATACTGATTTGCTGGCCATTCCATCCAGTGGGGATTTAATGGTGGTGTAGCCCAGGTTCAATTCGGCGGTGCGTACTTGCGCCTGAGCGGACTGCACCTGTGCCTGGGCACTGCGCTCGGCCGCTACTGAATCGTCCAGGTCTTTCGGACTCAGGGCGTTTTCCTTGGCCAGTGGCCGTACCCGCGCCAGCGTGGCACGGGCATTGGCGAGCTGTGCCTGGGCGCGAGCCAGATCACCCTTGGCATTGTCTAAGGCCGCTTGAAACGGTTTGGGATCGATTTGAAACAACAATTGGCCAGTACGAACGTAGTCACCCTCGGTGTAGGCGATTTTGTCTAGATAACCTTCTACGCGGGCACGAATTTCCACTGCACGGGAGCTTTCGGTCTTGCCGGTGACTTCGTAAACCGCTGGAGTATTTTGTGGTTTGACAGTGATCACCGTGACTTCAACCGGTGGCGCTCCAGATTCCTGAGCGAGTGCCAGCGTGGGTCCAGTGCTCAGCAGGACGGCCAACAAAGCTCCGATGCCTGGCCGAAGCGCGAATCGAGACAGGGGTTTGTCAATAGAGCATAAATCTTGCACGAGACGGGACTCCCAATACAGAGAAAATGAGTAGTAAGGATGGTTTTTATGGCCAGAAGATTATCTTTGATAATCATCATATTAAGTAGAGATTCAGGCTCGTATGTTCGCTGATGTTTGCATCAGCGAACATAGGCAAACGACAGGAGTTTTCCGAGCAGTAAAAGCAACTTGCTTGCTCAAACCGATAATCCCAAGAGATATTGTTGTATAAATCAGTGATCTTCCTGTGAATATGTGCATTGTGCTTAATAAAGGGCAGTGCATATTTCAAACAGAAAGAATGTTGAGATTTACTTTAGGCTCAACCCGAACTGGAAGCAATACAATAAGCGAAGCAACCAAGTATCGGACCATTAGGCCAGCCTGCCACGAAAGCCTCAGGTTGGAACCCACGGCTAAGCGCTACTATCCTCCTGGAATGGAGAGGAACCATCATGCCCATATCGTCGCACCTGCTGGTGGATCAAGTTCACCAGATTACCCTGAGCGGATTGTTAACCTGGAACGAATATCAGACTTTCCTAGATCAGGTCGAAACCCGGAATGTCTTTGCTTCAGGCAAAGTGAAAATATTGATTCGGTTGGATGACTTTGTTGGTTGGGAATCTGGCGAGCAATGGAGTGATGTCAGCTTTTTCTTCAGACATGACAATGATATAGAAAAAACCGCAGTAGTCAGCGATGCGCATTGGCGAGACTCCATGCAGATATTCCTGTTCACTGACTATCGGCAAGCCGAGTCCCGGTTTTTTCCTGAGACCGAACTGGAACAGGCACGCATTTGGTTGATGAGCTAAGCACTTGCGCTGATTCGCTTAAACATGAGCTGTGTGCTCTCCTTCGTTCTGGATGGCTATTTATTGCGACGCCGGAATGTGCTCCATATCAGACTAGGCAGGGCGATCCCAAAACTCAAAAACAGGACGGTAAGCATAGCCTTGATCCCGTTTTCAAACGCGGCCAGCAGCAAGGTACTATCGTGTTCTAGGTCGGGTGAGTTGGCCACCGTCACCAGTCCTATCACTGCCTTGTACGCGTAGCTACCGGGGATCATTGGGATCGCCGGACCGACGGAAAATAGGGTTTCGCTCACCCCATAGTTCTGGGCCAGGATCGTGGCTAACACACCGATGAGCAGCGCCGCGCACAAGGTGGCCAGCACGATGCCCATGCCATTGCTCATCAAGGCCACACGCAGTGCGTAGCCCAATGCGCCGATGAGCGCACAATGCGGCAACACATACTTTGGCACATTGAACAATACCGCAAACCCAACGGCTGCTATGGCTGCCCAGCAGCCTTTCTGAATCAGTAACACCACCAAATCGATACTGTTCATAGCCGAATCTGGAACAGCCAGAGGGAAAAGCCCATGCCCAGTGCGATGCCAAGAAACACGACCAAGCTGGTCGTGGCCCGCGCTAGGCCAGCGGAAATGTGCCCACGTAGGATATCGACGCTGGCATTGATTAATGGCACCCCTGGTACCAGCAATAGGACCGCCGCTGTCAGCGCGCTTTGCGGGGTTTGGCTCAGCCAGAGCGCGTTACCCGCCAGTAGGCTGGCAACCAATGCAGTGATCAGGACCACCAGGAAATAATTGCTGCGTCGCCGGTTCAGCTCCATGCGTACCCAAGTGGCGATAGCGGCGGCGATACCAGTCACTACCAATGCCATCCAGTCACCACCAAATAATCGGCAAAATGCCGCGCAGGCAAGTCCGACTGCCGCCACGATCACCCCACGGGAGTAGTGGTGTGGCAGAGCCGCGATTTGTTCCATGATGGCTGTCAGTTGCTCAAGAGACATGCGTCCTTGCTGAAATAATCGGAGTAACTGCTCCACCTCGTTGAGGGTATTCATGTTGACACCCACCATCGGTATGCGCGCGATCTGGGTGTGATGTGCATGGTGGCGAGTGGCGGTGAGCAGGAGAGTTCTTGACATGACGATGGCATCGATCCGTTCGATACCCAGTCCTGGCGCCATTTTCCGTAAGCTGCTTTCCACGCGACTGGCGTCGGCACCATGCTGGAGCAACAGGCTACCCGCTCGCACCAGTAGGTCGACCATACTGGAGAGTGATGCCGGTTGCTCAACGGGAGGCGACGAGTCGGTCGCCTGTTTGGGGAAATTCATTCGCAATCCCAGTGATTATTGTTTAACGACAATCAGTTCGGGTAAGGCTCTGTGCCAAGGAGGCGCGCCATTGAACGGTGCACGCAGGCACTCGGCCTTGAAATCCGCGTCAATATACCCCAAATACCGTAAGGTGGCACCGTGCTGGGTGCGCTGCTGGTCGATGCGATTCCTGTCGCACCCTGAGCGTCGCCGGAGCCGTGGATCAAGGCGATGATTCCCAGAATGCTTGGGATGGCAAACCTAAAATCTCGGCTACACTGGCGCAACGAACTTTGCTGCTGAGCAAATTGTTGGTAGTGGTCACGTATCAAGACCTAGAAACCAGCCCCGAAATCACTACAAATGGAGTTCAAGATGACTGTGCAACCTCATGAAGATAAACGGCCTGTTCCTGATAAAGCGGAAGAGAATGCGTTTTTCCCATCTGCTTATTCTCTCAGTCAGTTTACGTCGTCCAAATCCGATCTTGATGGGGCTAATTATCCCAATGCTTACACTGGCGAGCGTTGGAAGGTGTTGATGATTGCGACCGATGAGCGCTATCTGTTGATGCAGAATGGGACCATGTTCTCCACCGGTAATCATCCTGTGGAAATGCTGCTTCCCATGTATCACATGGACAAAGCTGGATTTGCGTTCGATATTGCTACGTTATCGGGAAATCCCGTCAAGCTGGAGCTTTGGGCGCTACCTAAAGAGGACGAGGCGGTACAAAGCATCTATGCCAAGTATCTCGATAAATTGAAGAAACCCTTGAAGCTGGCAGACGTCATCAAGAATAACCTGGGCGCAGATTCCGACTATGCCGCCGTTTTCATCCCTGGAGGACATGGCGCTTTGATCGGTATCCCGCAAAGCCTTGAAGTCAAGGCTGTGCTGCAGTGGGCCATGAAGCAGGACAAGTACATTATTTCCTTGTGCCATGGACCTGCGGCATTGTTGGCAGCAACGGTTGATGAAGCAAAGGAAGATTTTCTCTTCAAGGGTTACAAGATCTGCGTTTTCCCTGATTCCATTGACGAAAAGACGCCAGAAATCGGCTATATGCCGGGTCCCATGCCCTGGTTCATTGGCAAGAAATTACGTGAAGCTGGGGTCGAAATTCTCAACAGCGACATTACGGGTCAAACCCATCAGGATCGGAAACTCATCACTGGCGATAGCCCCTTTGCATCCAACAATGTTGGAAAAGCGGCGGCCAAGGCTTTGCTCGATGCAGTGAAATCCTAAGGAACGTCTGTTCTGGGTAGATACCGTCTTGAGTGTCAAGGAGCGGTAGGGGTGGATAAGGCGCACTGCGCCGCATCCACCATCATCGCCCACCCCTGGTAGATGCGCTTTGCTTATCTACCCTACACCACTAAGAAACGTCCGTTCTGGGTAGGGATGGATCGTCACTCCCGCGTAGGCGGGAGTCCAGAAGCGATGATGCGCAAGGGTTCCTGGATTCCCGCTTTCGCAGGAATGACTTTAAGTGATTGGACGGAACGGTTCAGCCAAACTGGCCGTCAACCCTCGGTGCGATGAGCATGGGTAAGTAGCTGATTAGGAAGATACCGAACGCGATGATCCATAGGATTTGTGAGATCGTGACCCAGGTCAGATAATCGCTTTCCGTCAGCAATGGCACGATGACCCGAATCACCGCACCGAGAATCAGAATGAGCAGGGCAAGCGGTACCGTTTTGGGGGGCTGTTGGACGTTTCGGCCCGTATGACCCAGTATGACTCGCGCCATCATGCTGAGGATGATGACCCCGATTCCACCCACGCTAAAAGCATGCAGTACGACCAGCGGTGCTAATTTCAGCATGGGTGTCAAAACCAGCAGTAAAAAACCGAAATTAATAGCAGCGAAGGCGATAAACAGGCTCCATAATAGCGGCTTTTTCCAGATGCCGGGTGTATACCAACCTACCATCCGAATCGAATTAGTCAATAATAGTGCGAGCGCCAGTACCGCAATCAACCACTCGTTAGCCATACTGATTTCGGTTATCAGAAATAGAACATATAAAACGATAATGGCTTGATCCAGTCGTTCGGAGTTTTTAACCTTGATTGGATAACCGACGCCGACCTCGATAAAAAATGGAATCACGCGGCGGCCCATAAATAAAACCAGACCAACGATTAAGAATAGCCCACCGTGCAGGCTAATGAAGACGCCGCGCTCAGCAATGCCTATGGCACCAAGATAGAAAAGACTATTAGCAATCAGCAATAACGCTAAGATGATTAAAATACCTGTTTGTTTCCACTGTTTGGCCTTGCTGATTGGATAAAATATAGCAGCGATTAGCCCCAGCATGAATAACAAATCGAAGAAGCCAGCGATTGCTAGTAATGGAGTTCCGAATAAGAATAAAACACGCGGAATCGCCCACAGCGTAAATAAGGCTATCAAACTAGTACCGTGCAGAGTTTGTACCCCGGTCCAGTTTTTGACCGCAGTCAATAGAAAGCCCGCAATCACCGCGATGGCAAAGCCGTAGATCATTTCATGGGCATGCCATTGAAAAATAGAAATGGATTGAATCGGTAGCGGCCAATGTAAGGTATAGATACCAAGCCAAAGCGCCATTGAGAGGATGGCAAAGACCGTTGCGCCAAGAAAAAAGGGTCTAAACCCTAGATTCCAAATTGCAGATTGCGAGTTAATGGCTAGTGCCCTCAGAACG
>JACSSB010000398.1 GCA_014879435.1 Phycisphaerales bacterium | reverse complement strand
ATGAGCTTTTCCGTTTCCGGCGACAGCGGGAGTACGACGCAGATGAAATCGGCGGTCTGCAATAGCTCATCCATCGGCAGGAAACGCGCTCCAAGAGCCGCTTCAACCTCAGGCATGGGCTGACGATCGTGATAAAGGACTGTCATGTTGAAGCCGAGCCGGGCGCGGCGGGCGACCGCCTGAGCGATACGACCCATGCCGAGCAGCCCGATCGTCTTGGAGTGGACATCTACCCCGTAGTGCGACGCGCCGATGCTCTGTCGCCAGTGTCCAGTCTTGACGAGTTCGGCCAGTTCCACGATGCGGCGGGCAGTGGCCAGAATCAGGCTGAAAATGGTATCGGCGGTAGTTTCGGTCAATACCCCCGGCGTGTGCGCCAGGAGAATACCGCGCTCGGTCAAATCATCGATATCGAAGGTGTCGTAGCCGACCGAAATCGTCGAAACGATCTTGAGCTGGGTCGCGGGTGCCAGAGTCGCCTTGTCCAAGCGAACACTGGAACCAAGCAGGCCATCGGCATCGCGGATGGCTTCAAGAAATGCGGCGCGATTGGTGTCGTTGATCGCCTCGAAGTAGCTCACCCGAAAGCGAGCACGTAATGTGGCCAGCAGATCATCGGGTAATTTTTTGTACACCACTACATGGGGGTTCACGGTTGTTTTCTCCTCATTTCATTGGATGAATCAAAAGCGCTCCACAACCTCCAGTTGCGCTCGGGTCGGCAAGCCCTCCATATCGCCTGCGACCTGAATAGCGAAAGCGCCGGTACGGGTGCCTCGGGTGACAGCATTGGGAATGCTCATCCCTTCAAGCAGGGCACTAATCACGCCTACGGCGAAACCGTCGCCTGCGCCCACCGTGTCGACCACATGGGCGACCGGTACGCCGGGAATCGTTCCTTCCTGATCATCGGCTGTTCGAAAATAGGCACCCTTTGGCCCAAGCTTGATCACCACCAACTCTGTACCCCGTTCCAGATAGAACGCTGCGATATCGCGTGGCTGGGTCAGACCGGTGAGCCGTTGTCCTTCGCTCAGACCGGGAAGCACCCAGCGCGCTTTGGATGCTAGGTAGTTGAGCCGTTCTATCATCACGCTTTCCGAAGGCCACAGCTTGCGGCGCAAGTTCGGGTCGAAGGAGACGGTTTTCCCAGCTTCGCGCATGAAATCCAGCGCGTGGATCGTAAATTCCATCGTGGAATCCGATAGCGCGGGGGTAATCCCGGTGGCATGAACATGACGGGCGCTCAGAAAGTAGTCACGGTCGAAATCGGCTAATGAAAGATGGCTAGCTGCCGAATTCTTACGGAAATATTCCACGATGGGGTCGGCGCCATTTTCGGCTTTCGATTTGAGCTGAAAGCCGGTTCGATAGTGTGGATCGACGATGACATGGCTACAGTTCACACCTTCGCTGTCCAGGATGCGTTGGATGTACTGACCAAAAGAATCGTTGCCGAGTCGACTCACCCAGCCGACACGTAGCCCCAGTCGGCTCAGGCCAATTGCAATATTGGTTTCCGCACCCGCCATACGTCGGGTGAAGTGGCTGATGGTGGACAGCTCACCAGATTCATCGGCCACGAACATAGCCATCGCTTCGCCGAAGGTGACAACATCGAGTGCTTGCATTGCATTCTCCTTCTCTTAATTTCTCCTACTCAGAGGCATCACACTGTTGCCAGCATCGCGGTGTATTGGCGGGTCACAGCGTCCAGATCATCGCTGACCAGTGGAAACTCGATGGCACGCGGCACATTGGGCGGAAAGCGGGTGAACAGATCGCGCCAGCTCGGATCGCTATCGATCAGCGGCACCGCTTTCAACCGGCCACCGTCTTCCACCACGCCTTTGCAGTGCACGTACTCGACGTAAGGCGCGAGGATTTGGAGCGCAGCGTGGGGATTGGTTTGCGTCCAGCGCCAGTTACCGATATCGAAAGTCATCCCCACCGGCAGGCCAGCGGTACTTACGGCGAGAAAAAAGGCCGTCAGTGGATCGATATAGCCCCCTTGTAGCGTTTGGTCATTTTCGATCAATAGGCGAGGACCACTGTCGCTAAGCAACGCAGCCAGTTTTGCTATCGGGCAGCCGTCGTGGAAATAGCCCAGCGCGACTTTGAGGAAACGTGCGCCCAGCGTCGTGGCATCTGCTTGCGCCTGCTGCAACGCTTCCTCCGCCAAGGTGCCATCGGCTTGCCACAGCTCCATCGGTACTGAATAAATGGAGAACAAGCCGTGTTCGGTAATGGTTTCGCGTAGGCTGGCCAAAGTCGGATCGAGGGAGGTCAACAGTTCCTGGCGGATCTCGATGCCAGTGGCACCGGCGCGAGCGACGATAGGTACGAAATGCGCCTGACCTTGGGCACGGACTCGGTCCGCGCCGTAGGCCGAGGTGACGACTACGACAGGCTTTGATGAGGGTATGGGTGTAATCATCGTGAGTAGACCCCTAATCCTTCTCCGTTGAGGAGAAGGGTTTTTAAGCGGTAGTACGAACAGGACGCGCAGTCCGGCGCCAAACTCAATAACTATCTTCTATGCATGAGTCATGGCTTCGATAGCATCGAGTAAGGCTTTTTCCATCACGGCCAGCGGAGCCGGTCGCTCCGTGTATAACTCGACTTGCTTGCAAGCCTGATGCAACAGCATTCGCGTTCCGGGAATAGTGCGACAACCGGCTTTTGCGGCGTCCTGAAGCAATTTGGTGCGCACCGGAATGAAGGCGATGTCCATCACCAACAGATCCGCATGTAGTTTCTGCGCGATGGGATTGACTTCTGGAGCGCGGAAGCCCACCGACGTGGCATTGACCAGGATGGCGAAATCCGTAGCCACGAAATCGTGCAACGATCCTCCGAAATCTACGCCCAGATCCTGGGCCAGCGCTTTTCCACGCTCGGCGGAGCGATTGAAGATCGTGACTTGAGCACCGGCTTGCTTGGCACCATAGGCTACCGCTCGTGCCGCACCGCCAGCACCCAGAAGAGCCAGCTTTTGTCCGTTCAGATCGGTCGCTTCTTGCAATGCGCGCACGGCACCGATGAAGTCGCTGTTGTAACCGGTGAGCCGCCCGTTTTGATTGTTGATGGTGTTGACTGCACCGATGGCCTTGGCCGCTGGATCGATTTCATCCAGAAACGGCATGACAGCGGCCTTGTAGGGCATCGATACGCTCATTCCGCGAATGCCTAAGGTGCGGATGGCTTGCACGGCCAACTCCGGGTTCTCGACCCCGAAACACACAAAGGTGTAATCAAGGCCCAGTGCCTGATAGGCGGCGGTGTGAATCCGAACCGCTAGCGAGAAGGGTTCAGCAGTAATGGAACCGCAAAGTGTTGGAATGGATCTTGGCATCGCACTTTCTCACCCAAACCACTTGAGGGGAACCAGGACCAGCGATGGGAACAAAACCAGCAGTATGATGACGAGGAATTCGGCCAGCAGGAACGGCCAGATCCCTTTTACGACATCGGTAATAGAGGTTTTGGTTACCCCGGCCACGACGTTGAGAGTGGTGCCGACCGGTGGTGTAATCAGCCCAAGCGCATTGATCATGACGAAGATGATGCCGAAATAAATCGGATCGATGCCCGCTTCGGTGACTACCGGTAGCAGCACAGGTGTCAGGATCAGGATATTGGGGATCTGGTCCATGGTGGTGCCGATGACCAGGATCAGGAGCACGATTCCCAGCATCAATAAAGTTGGGCTGCCCATGAGTGGTTGCAGCAGTTCAACGATCTGACTAGGTAGATCGGCGATGGTAATCATCCAGGCAGCCACCAGCGATCCGGCGACCAGCAGCATCAAGGTGCTAGTCATCTTGGCGGTGGTGACAAATACCTCGAACAATTGTGTCAGTTTGAATTCGCGGTAGATGACCGTAGCCACGAACAGCGCATAAACCGCCGCGACTACACCGGCCTCGGTGGGCGTGAAGATGCCGAATTTCAGCCCGACGATGATGATCACTGGCAGCATCAAGGCCCAAAAGCCATCAAAGAAAGCCCGTAATAGCACCTGTAACGATTCGCGTGGTGGCGTATCCAGATCTTCCCGACGGGCCACCAGCCACCAAGCAATGCACAGCGACATCCCCATCAGGATGCCCGGCACGAT
>JACSSB010000093.1 GCA_014879435.1 Phycisphaerales bacterium | reverse complement strand
AAGGACACCACGCCCAAACCGATTTCGAGCGATACGTCGCCGCGCAAGGTATGCACGGTCATGGTGGTCCGTGGATAGCACAGGAAAAACAGGCTGATCAGAGAAACCCAAAACACCCACCATGTGGTCTGACTACCGCCGTAACGGTCGGATATCCAACCACCAAGAGCACGAATCGCCCCGGAAGGCAGGGTAAACAGCATGGTAATGAAGGAAGCCGTCTTGAGATCGAAACCGTACTCATTGACATAATATTTCGGTAACCACAGCGCCAAGGCCACGAAGCCACCGAACACGAAGTAATAGGCCAAACCGAAGCGCCAGACGCGGATATCCATCAATGGCGCCAGTTGCTGACCCAGCGTCAGTTGTACGCCGGATTTCTTGCGCTCTTCGGTCTTTGGATCAGGGTAAGTGAAGAACCAGAACACCACCGCCGTGACCAGCATGGCGATGGAATAGACCTGTGGGACCATGCGCCAACCGTAGGCCACCACCAGCAGCGGTGCGACCAGATTGGTGATGGCGGAACCGGCATTACCGGCACCGAAAATCCCCATCGCTGTACCTTGGCGTTCTTTGCTGAACCAAGCCGAGGTGTAGGCAATACCGGTGGCGAAAGAACCGCCAGCCAGTCCCACAAACAGGCCCAAGACCAAGTATTGCCAGTATTCACTCGCAAAGGCCAACCCATAAATCGGGATGGCCACGATGATCATTTGCACGAAAAAGACGATACGCCCACCGAAGCGGTCGGTGAGAATGCCGAGTGGCAGGCGAACCAATGCACCGGTCAGAATCGGGGTAGCCACCAGCAACCCGAATTCCGTTTCATTCAAATTGAGCTGCTGCTTGATGCGAATGCCGATGATCGAAAACATGGTCCACACGGCGAAATTCACCGCGAAGGCCAAAGTATTCATCGTCAGGACTGAGACTTGTTTTTGTTGGAATGTCATAGCCATGGCGGACCTCGTTTTTTTGCTGCGAGTGCGATACTACGCCGCGTAAAGCTTTTAATTCTTGAGTCTTCCAATCGGTTTTTAGCCCTGTAATCCAGTAATTGAATCGATGAATACCTCTTTAGAGGTAGAAGCTAAATTTATGATATGTATTTATTATTATTCAATTTAATGAACAAATACCTGATAAGATGTCGGTTAATTATTGGCCCGTATCCTCCCATGGAGGTATCCACAAAACACTGGAAATATTTCGGTGCTTCCACCGACCGAATTAGGCTGGATCAAAGGCAACGAGGAGAGAGCGCCTAATGGAAAGCCACGATTCGATTATTTTTCGCAGCGGCCTAACCATGGGCGGTATCGTGCTTCTGGCGCTGCTGGGTATGATCAGTTCAGTGTTCATCGCCGAATCCACCAAAGGCGATGCTACTGCCATCAACCTAGCCGGTTCGCTACGGATGCAGTCCTACCGTATCGCCACTCGTCTACAGAGCTTCGTTGGCGTGGGTCGTGCTGAAGAGGTCACGCGGGAAATCGATCAATTCGAGAATCGCCTGGATCAGCTTTGGCAAACCGGTGCGATCTCACTGGCGGAAGGAGACTCGAAAAACCGGGTGCTCAAGACGCTGACCACGAGCTGGAATCACACTCTACGGCCGCTGCTGGAAGCGGCTCTGACCCATGCCCGACCTTCCACGGCTTATCTGCAACAGGTAGACGATTTCGTTGCCAAACTGGACGCTTTCGTCAAGCTGCTGGAGCAGCAAACCGAGGCTAAAATCCTGTTATTACGACTGGTGCAGGGTCTCGCCCTATTTTTTACTCTGGTACTGATTTTCACTGCGATGTACCAACTGCATAGCGGCGTGATCGTACCGCTGCGCGAGCTGGTGGAATTGGCGCACAAAGCCCGTGGCGGCGATCTGACGGTTCGCGTCAACCATGTCGGCAAGGATGAGCTGGGCGTATTGGGTCATGCCTTTAATCTGATGGCCGCCGATCTGTCGGCCATGTATGTCGATCTGGAAGCACGCGTCGAACAGCAAACTCAGGCGCTACGGGTGAGCAATCGTGCATTGGAATTGCTCTATCGCACCGCCAGACGGCTTGGCGAGGCCACTCTGGACGACACCGGCCATCGAGCGTTGCTGACGGAAATCGAAAAATTGCTCGGCTCCGACTCGGTGACACTGTGTCTGATCGATCCTGTCACCCGCCAAAACAGCCGGAAGATCAGCACGCAACCGCAGCCCCCCAAATGTACGACGTTGTGCGGCCGACCCCATTGCGAGCCCTGTCTGGGCGATGGGACTACGCATCCCTTGGATACCGACCCGGTACTATTTTCCATTCCGGTCAGCGACCGGGATCAGCAATTTGGAGTATTGATCGTTCGTAACCCCGGCCCAGAAGCCGCTACTTGGCAACTGCCACTGCTGGAAGCCGTGGCACGCAACATTGCTGCCGCGCTGCGCGCCAACCAGCAGACCGAGCACCACCGCCGACTGGCGCTATTGGAGGAGCGTGCGGCCATCGCCCGCGAATTGCATGATTCACTGGCGCAATCCTTGTCCTATCTAAAAATTCAGGTCAGCCGTCTGCAACTACTCTCAAAAGAGGTCGAAACGGTGCCGCAAGCCAGCGATATCCTTTCCGAGCTGCGCGAAGGGCTGAACAATGCCTACCGCCAACTCCGGGAATTGATCGCCACTTTCCGTCTGAAGATGGAGCATCCCCGGCTGGAAGACAGTCTGCGCGAATTGACCCAGGAATTCAGTCGGCGTGGCCAATTACCGATCAAACTGGATCATAGCGGCTGGAACTGTACGCTTGATCCCAATCAACAGATTCATGTGACGCATATCATCCGCGAGGCGCTGAACAATGCGGTCAAACATGCCCGTGCCCAAGGCATTTCGGTACGCTTGAGCGGCCCGCACGAAGGTGAAGCCGCCATCGATATTACTGACGACGGCGTTGGACTACCCGCGCAGATCAATCGTGAAAACCATTTCGGCCTAAACATCATGCGCGAACGAGCCACTTATCTGGATGGCGTGTTGAGCATGCATTCTCAACCCGGCCATGGGGTGCGGGTACAACTACGATTTCGACCCACTCCTCCACAGAACGCCACCACTAGTCAGTTCCGCGACGAGGTGCATTATGCTTGACGAAGTTCAAACCATTCTGGTCGTTGACGACCATCCCTTGATGCGCAAGGGAATCGTGCAACTGATCGCCATGGAACCCTCCCTGCGCTTGATTGGCGAGGCCAGAGATGGTCAACAAGGGGTGGAATTGGCGCACCGGCTGCAACCGGATTTAATCCTGCTCGATCTGAACATGCACGGCCTGAGTGGAATGGAGGTCTTGAAAGCCATTAAGGCCGCCGATCTGGACACACGGGTGATCATCCTGACCGTCTCCGACAGCGAGGAAGATGTGGTGACGGCGCTACGACTCGGTGCCGACGGCTATCTACTCAAGGATATGGAGCCGGAAGAAGTGCTGCATAGCCTGAAAGTCGCCGCTCAGGGCCGCACCGCGCTTGGTGAACGGGTCACGGCGATTCTGGCCGACGCCCTGCGGCGCGAGAGCCAACCCAAGCCCCTCAACGAGGTCAAGCTGACGGAACGGGAGAGAGAGATTCTGGCGCTGATCGCTGTTGGTGACAGCAATAAGCTGATCGCGCGCAAGCTCAAGATCACCGAAGGCACGGTGAAAGTTCACGTCAAGCATTTGTTGCGCAAACTTGATCTAGCTTCGCGGGTCGAGGCGGCAGTCTGGGCGGTCCGACATGGATTCCGCGCGTAGCGGTGGTCATCTTCAATCTTCACCACGCGGGTGGTGATCCCTGCCTGACCGCCCAGACCGCCGCATTGACATCAATGGGTTTCAGTTCTGTCCATGACCCTTAGCCCGCCAATCACTGAAGGTCATTCCCACGCAAGTGGGAATCCAGAAGACCCAGCAGGTCGTCATTTCTAGACTCTCACCTGCATGGGAGTGACGATCCATGTTGTGGGGCTAACACTCAAGGTCATTCCTGCGAAAGCGGGAATCCAGAAGTCCTAGCGCATCGTCAAGAAAAGGTCTTACCAACGAGGATCGGAGTTGACAATCGCCGCCCCGACGACAGTACCGACCGCCAG